>JANPBE010000155.1:0-1066 GCA_031430295.1 Phyllobacterium sp. | reverse complement strand
CATTTTGGCGCGACAACGATTGGCACACAGCCCTTGCCAGCCTTCAGCGTGAACCCAGCCTTGCACTGACAAGAAGTGTCAGAGGTTTGGTTCATGTTATCGAAACGGCAACGGCAGAGATCGCCGGCATTAGTGGTGGTAGCGGGGTCGCAGACAAGCGGTACTTTCTGCTGTTGAGTTGCCGTCAGTTGCACACACACCTTCGCCGAAACCAGTGGAGGCACAAGGGCATTGCCATTGGCATCCGCGCCTGCCCCTTCCACGCAGTTTTGGGTTTCCATCGCGGTGGCAAGATCGAACAGCTTGACTGTCACATCAATCACCGATGTGCCACCCGCCGCTGTCAAATCCGTACCACTTATGGTGAGTGGTGAACCCACGCCATCAGCGGCTGGAAGTGGTGGATAGTTCCAGTTTTGCGCAGATGTCATAGCAGTAATTTGGTTGCCGGAATTGCCCAGACCATTCAGCGTTTCAATAACAGTGATGGTTGGCGGCAATGTGCCGGTTCCGGTCACAGTGATATGGCACTGGGCAGCCGCCGTCTGTGCACCCGGCGTTTGGACGGCTGGGTCACAGGCCTTGGTGACTGACAAAGTGCTGTCACCAGCTGGCGGCGGTGTATCTGTACCGCCTGGAAGCGGCACACAGGCACTCCTGGGCGGCGTCACGTTGTCAGGCGCAGGACTTGTGCCATCGGACGCACCAAACGCTGTCACACAGTTCCTCGCCTCACCCGACATTATACCGATTGGAACCTGCACAGGGATTAAGATTTCGGATGTACCGTTTGCCGGGAACGCGCTGCCGACGATAACGCAGCTTAGTGGTCCAGTTGTACTAGGCGCATTGCAGGTCCATGGATCGGCGGACTGCTGTGGTCCACTCCCAAAAGACGGTGAAAAGGCGGAATTTGAATCTACAATTTTTTCGTTGAAGGCGATGAATGGTGGGCGTGGCCCGCCAGTAGCCGTCACTGTAATCTTGCAATACCCCGCCCATGGGCCATTGGCGGTCAATGCAATAACGCCAGAGCAGTCCTTTTGGACCTCAAGGCTAAACTTGT
>JANPBE010000154.1:0-4480 GCA_031430295.1 Phyllobacterium sp. | reverse complement strand
CCGCAGGCCAACGACCCCTATTTCAAATCTGCGCAAGCGCAGCTGAATGAACGGCTCGCCCTCAAGCCGAACACCGGCACGGCCAAAAATATCATTCTGATGATTGGCGATGGCATGGGCATTCCGATGATTACCGCCAGCCGTATCTATGAGGGGCAAAAGCGCGGTGTTGACGGTGTTTCCAATAAGCTTGCCTTTGAAACACTGCCCTATGCCGCGCTCTCGCGCACCTACAGCGCTGATGCTCAAGTGACGGATTCGGCACCTTCCGCAACAGCCATGACGACGGGCGTGAAAACCCGTAATGATATTTTGGGCTTAAATTCCGATGCCGTTCTAAAAGACTGTGCGGGTGCTAAAGGCAAAGAAGTCACCACGATTTTTGAAATGGCGGAGGCCGCTGGCAAATCAACTGGCGCAATCACCACAACGCGTATTACCCATGCCACACCGGCTGCCGCCTATGCTCATTCTGCCAACCGTGACTGGGAAAATGATAAACAGCTTGGTGATGCCGCCGCGCAAGGCTGCAAAGACATTGCCGACCAGTTGGTCAACTGGCCAGCCGGCGACGGGTTTGAAATCGCCATGGGCGGCGGACGCAGTAATTTCCTGACAGCAGAAACCGCTGATCCTGAAGATGAAGGCAAGATGGGCGAGCGCACAGACAAGCGCGATCTGACCAAAGAATGGACCGCCAAAGACAATAATCATGTCGTCGTCTATGATAAGGCGGCGCTTGATGCTGTTGACATCAAATCTGGTGCCAAAATTCTCGGCCTGTTTGAGCGTTCCCACATGCATTATGAGGCAGACCGCGCCAAGGATAAGAAGGGCGAACCATCACTGGCAGAAATGTCCAAAATCGCAATTGATCGCCTTTCCCAAGACACTGATGGTTATGTGCTGATGATCGAAGGCGGGCGCATTGACCATGCCGAGCATGAGGGCAATGCCGCGCGGGCGCTGGAAGATACACTGGCGTTCAACGAGGCCGTCAAGCAAGTGTTGGCGATGACAAATGCAGAAGACACACTTGTCATCGTCACTGCCGACCATAGCCATACCATGACGATTGCGGGCTATCCAAAGCGCGACAATCCAATTCTTGGCCTGGTGACGGATGTTGATGGCAACAAAATACTGAGCAGCGATGGCAAGCCTTACACAACTCTATCATTCGCCAATGGCCCCGGCGGCGTGTTCCCAAAGCTTGAAGAAGGCCAGACAGCCGCGCAAGCGCTACCTGCGGGCGTTCGTCCTGATCTTTCGGATGTCGATACAGAATCCGTCGATTTCATTCAGCAAGCGGGCGTTCACTTGGCATCCGAAACGCATGGCGGCGAAGACGTGGCGATATATGCCTCCGGCCCGCAAGCCTATCTGTTCGGCGGCACAGTGGATGAGCAATACATCTATCATGTCATGAGCCAAGCCTCTGGCCTTGGTAAATAAACGCGGGCTTACACATGAACTGCTGATGCGGGCGGGTCGGGTTTTCATCCGGCCCGTTTCGCTTTATGAAGTGCTAAATTTCGCGACGACTGAAAGTAGAGCCAATGACCGACATCATCATCTATCACAATCCCGCCTGCGGCACCTCGCGCAATACGCTGGCAATGATCCGCAATGCGGGAATTGAGCCGCATGTGATTGACTATCAAAAATGCCCGCCCACCCGTGCCATGCTGCAAAGCCTTGCCGCGCGGATGGGTGCTCCCTTGCGTGATTTGCTGCGCGAAAAGAATACGCCCTACGCTGAGCTTGGGCTGGATAACCCCGCTCTCAGCGATGATGACTTGCTGGAAGCCATCGCCGCGCAACCTGTCCTCATCAACCGCCCGATAGTCGTCTCGCCGCTCGGCGTGCGCCTCTGTCGCCCGTCTGAACTGGTGCTGGAAATTCTGCCAGCAGACCAACGCGGCGAATTTGTCAAAGAAGATGGCGAGCGGGTGATTGATGCCAGCGGGCGTAGAGTGGCGGTGGCTTAAGTCTGCCAAACTGTCGCAATGCCAATGCGCCACATGGTGTGCGGCACTGTGAGGGTCCAATCTCCTTGGGTTCACAACGGAGCGCCCTCATGAAGCAAGCCATGGAAGTGCCATTCACCAATCCAGACGCTATGCTACCCGGCGCTCAGTTCGCCGATAGTTATGCGCTGACGATTGAGGGGCAGAACTTTGATGCGATCTCGGCGACGAAGGCCGTAATGGGACGCAATCCGGCTTGGATTTCTAATCTCATGCAGCTGCGCAATAAGATCGTCGCCCCGCTCGGGCTGAAACCCGCGCCGGACAAAAAGCTGGACGCGACAAATTCCATCGGCACATTTCCGCTCATTTCACAATCTGCGGAGCAAGTGGTTCTCGGCATGAATGACAGGCATCTGGATTTCCGCATCGTGGTGCGCGTGACTAACGGCGCGCGCGGACGGCAGACCATCACGGCTTCCACAATCGTCAAAACCCACAATCTCTTGGGCCGCGTCTATCTTGGCATCGTCAAACCATTTCACCGCCTCATCGTGCCGACTATGCTCAATCAGGTGGTGAAGGGCTAGAGCACTTCCAAGCTTGATGGAACATCAAGCGTTTAAGGATAGTGCGACCAAACAAATATCCCGCTTCACTTGCCACAGCGGTGATTTCGTATTTTATTATCTCCCGCGCTAAGACCCCAGGGAGATAGACCATGGCAAATGATCAATTTGATTTAGTGCTTGAGCGCATCATAGATGTCGCGCCCCAGTTGGTTTTTGATGCGTGGACCAAGCCGGAACATGTGGTGAAGTGGTTTACGCCCAAGCCTTGGAAAACCACCAAGTGCGATAATGATCTGCGCCCCGGCGGCAGGTTCAACGTTGTTATGCAATCGCCAGAGGGTGATGAGTTTCCCAACAATGGCTGTTATTTGGAAGTGGCCGCGCCGCATAGGCTTGTCTGGACCAACGCCTTGAGCGAAGGCTATCGGCCCATTCCCGCCTCCGGTGATGTGCCGCAATGTACCTGCGTTTTGACATTTGCGCCGCATGGCACAGGCACGAAATACACCGCGACTGTCTTGCACGGAAGCGAGGCGGACGCAAAAAAACACGACGAGATGGGTTTTCACGATGGCTGGAGCGCAGCGCTGGATCAGCTTGTGGAGGCGATGAGGGGCTAACGCCTTCTTCGTCTCCATCTCGCGGGGAGAAGAGGATTGCGAAAACCAAGTTCCCGTTACCGTGACCATATTGCCGGCGACGGAGAACAATTACAGCTCGACTCACCACCGTTCTAAGCGTGCCCAACGCTGCCTTTGACCAACTCCAAGCCGCTTTTCGTTCACGAACCGCGTGAACAGACGTGATATTTCGCCTCTATGTGAAACGATTGAAGTGAAACTATTTTCGAAGGGTGGATTATTCGTCTCGTTTTTGATGTTCCAGCGATATAAATCGTTTAAATGTCATCACGGCTGCTTGATTATAGGTCGCAGTTTCGTGAATTCTGACATGCGGCTCACGCTTACGTGATTGAAATCAAAACACTTAAGATATTGATATTATTAAATAATATTCGCTACCCCGCATGACTTTCACGTTACAAGGGAACAAATGCGTGAGAATTTCCCAACTTTTTGTGGTTTGAAAACCGCATTTTGGAGGCTCATATTCAACTCATCGGAAACGAAGAAAAACAAAACGAATTCTTCCTAAACCGAAAAAAATTGAAA
The DNA here is from genome assembly GCA_031430295.1 of Phyllobacterium sp. GTDB lineage: Bacteria > Pseudomonadota > Alphaproteobacteria > Rhizobiales > Rhizobiaceae > JANMEX01. The sequence goes on along the minus strand of JANPBE010000154.1, from coordinate 766 downwards.
CTAAACCTCCCGCTGGGCACAGATGCCCACACACATGAATGGATATAATTATGAACAAGATCATTATCGCACTGGGCGTTGCCCTCGTTTCTGCCACAGCAGCATTTGCCGATTCTTCCGCATTGGATGTTAAGGCACCTGACGTTTTTAACGCCTCTATTGCAGACCAAACCGCAACAGGTTCGATCGGTACAGCCCCAACACTGGAATTCCGCGCCAAGCTTGGTGATGGTTCGCCAATGTATGTGCAGGGCAACTCAGTAGCCGGCGTTCCAGTGACCACTGTTGATTACACAATTCAACGCGCAAACTTTGGTGATGGCTCACCTGCAAACCAGTCATAATCAAGACTGAACCAAAACCAAGGCTGAACAAAAACCAAGACTGAATCAAGACAAAGACTGAACGCTCATCCTCCCTGGGCGTTCGTCTTCTCCTCCCCCAAATTCCCTCCCAAATGGGCACAGATGCCCTCACAAATGAATGGATATAATTATGAACAAGATCATCATCGCACTGGGCGTTGCCCTCGTTTCCGCCACAGCCGCATTTGCCGATTCTTCCGCATTGGATGTTAAGGCACCTGACGTTTTAAACGCCTCTATCGCAGACCAAACAGCAACTGGTGCAATCGGCACAGCACCAACACTGGAATTGCGCGCCAAGCTTGGTGATGGTTCGCCAATGTATCTGCAAGGTAATTCAGTATCAGGCGTACCAGTGACCACCATTGATTACACAATTCAGCGCGCAAACTTCGGCGATG
>JANPBE010000153.1:0-9429 GCA_031430295.1 Phyllobacterium sp. | reverse complement strand
TCTCAGCCGAGCAAAAAGATGCGCCCGCCAATAATGGCCCAGTGATGACGAGTTTTGTGTTCCGTGTACGGAACGTTCCAGCAGCACTCTATAAAGCCATGGGCGGCTTTGCCACCAATGGCGTGAACATGACAAAGTTAGAAAGCTACCAGCTAGGCGGCGAGTTCACTGCCACGCAGTTTTATGCCGAGATTGAGGGTCATCCTGAGGACAAGAACGTGGCGCTGGCGTTGGAGGAGTTGGTGTTCTTCTCCAAAGAGGTGCGGATTTTGGGTGTGTATCCGCAGGCGCAGAGTAGGTAGCTATCAGGTTAATTGACAAAATACATATTTTGCGTATTATGCGTTAAATTGCTGAAAGGTGTTCGCATTATGCCAAGCATTAGTTTTCCCGCCAGTGAAATGGCACGTAAGACTGCCGATATATTACATAAGGCAGCACAAGAACCTGTATCCATAACCAAGCATGGCAAGGGCCGCTTTGTGGTTATGTCGCAGGAACATTTCGAACGACTTCAGCACGATAATAATCCAAGGCGGGCAATGCTTTGGTCTGAGCTTCCGGATGATGAAATGGCCGCACTAGAAAAAGCCGTTGATGCCTATCTGGAAGAGTAGCAGTTATGGCGTTTGATGAAGTTCAGACAGGCTGTGTAATTGAATACCAATATTTATGGCGGCGGCAAGCGCTTGCCGGACGAATAGAAGGCTTGAAGCGAAGGCCAACCGCCGTGGCGTTCCGTATGGCGGGCAAGCAATCCGACATCGTCTATCTGATGCCAATCACGACCAAAGAACCAGATGCGAATAGCTTAGCAATAGAAGTACCGCAGATCGAGAAGAAGCGGGCTGGTCTTGATTTGGAATTTAGGCAATGGATCATACTGTCTGAGATGAATGCCGACTTAATTCCTGGGTCATTTGTGCTCGAACCAAACGCGAAAATTGGTACGTTTAGTAAGGCGTTTTTTCAAACTGCCATGCGCTGTTGGAAAGAAAATCAAGCAAGAACTGCGATTACAAAACGGCTATAATCGGTCCTAGGCCGCATTCGCCTGAATGTCGAAATCAAAATGAATGGTTTCGTAAGGTAACACCACGCCATCCTTTTCCCGATCTATAATGCCAGCCGCAATCATCGCCGTTAAATCCGTATGCACAGCTTTGAAATCTCGCCCGACACGCCGCGCCACTTCACGGTAGGAAAGCGCATCTTGGCCAGCCATTGTGCGAATAATTTCGAGCCGTTTTGGCGTTAGTATCCGGTGCATTTCAGCGTAACTCGCAAAGCTCAGGCCTGCGCTGGCCTCTGGCTTGTTGCCCTTCATGGCGTCAATCACGGACTGCCCGAGGCTTTGCAATGTCTCAATGCGAATTGTCAGTGTTTTTATGTTCACAAACCAGCCGCCCTACGCAATGTTTCATTGATGCGTGTTTGCCAGCCTTTGCCGGATGCTTTGTAAAGCTCAATCACGTCCTGATCCAGCCGGATGGATATAAGTTTGCGTGGCGCGTCAATCGGCGGCCTGCCGCGTTGTCGGCGCAAAGTGTCGACAGCATCAAAAAATGCCTTGGGTAATACATCACGCGCAGGCCGAAGATTGGCCAACTCTTCATCGGTCAATTCACGCGAGTCAACGGCATCCCAATCTTCCTTGGAATAACCACGACCTTCGACGAATTCTGCTTGTTTGCTAGTTTTGCTCATAAAACCGCTTCCTTTCTTTTGGTCCAGCCGGACGAAAGCTGATAACCGAAATGGCTTCGCTGCCAAGCAGTCCAAATATTGTCACCGCCGTCCCGTCGCGAAAATACCCAATCGCCTTGACGCGCATTTTGCCTTCGTGGTCGGGTTTGGATGGCTCGACTAAGGCGTTGTGCCAATCGAAAAGTATAATATCTTCAAAATCGAAGCCATGCTTGTCTAAGTTTGCCAGCCGTTTGCGCTCGTCCCAAACAAATTTCATGATTTAATGTAATACGATAAATGCCCTAAATCAACCCTCAACCCAATCCCTAATCAACACACTGCCAATCGCGCCATGGGGCGGTACGCGGAAGCCTTCGGGGTGCGCGTTTGCTAGCATCATGCGCACTTCGTCCTTGCCAAACCAGCGGCCCAGTTCAAGCTCGGTTGGTTCCAGTACAATGTCGTCGTTGAGCGCCTGTGCATAGCAGCCGATCATCAGCGAATAGGGGAACGGCCACGGCTGGCTGGCGTGATAAACGACGCGGCCTGTGCGAATGCCTGCCTCCTCAAAGGTCTCGCGCCGCACGGCCTCCTCGATGGTTTCGCCCGGCTCGATAAATCCGGCAAGACAGGACATCATGCCTTCGGGGAAATGCGGCCCGCGTGCCAAGAGACACTTGTCGCCGTTCACAATAAGCATGATGGCAACCGGATCTGTGCGCGGAAAATGTTCGGTATAGCAGCCGTCGCAAATGCGTTTTGCGCCGCCGCCCTTCGGATCATTGCGCGCGCCGCAGCTGCCGCAAAATTGATGCGTGGAATGCCACGATAACAGCGCCGCCCCTTGCGCCATGGCGGACAGCAGCTGGCGCGACATCAGGCCCGAAGTCAAAAGCGAACGATAATCAACCGCACGAAATGGCTCGGCAAGTGTCTCAATATCAATGCTCAATTTAGCTGCACAGCGCGCCGCGCCGCCTTCAAAACCTAGCAAGAGGCTCTCGGCAAAGTCTGGCTCAAGTGCCATTAGTTCAGGCGTTTCAAACAGCGCGCGCGGGTTTGTCTCGTCGGTGAAATCGAGGATTAGCTTGCCGGACGCAAATGCCAGCCAACGGGTGTCGCCCGCCGCCCGCGCCAAATCTATCGCATCATCAGTGCGCTTTTCTGAAAGTCGCTCATAGGTGCCACCGGAAAACGCAACCGTGTCGGAGGCTTCCTTGTGGTCTGAAAATAGCCAGTTTTTCGCAATCATATCGCGCTTTCAATCTTTTGTCTGATGGAGGCAATCAGCTTTTCAGCCTCATCGGCGTTATAGAGGATCTTTGTGCCAAAGCCCCACACCGGCCCCGGCCAATTGGCATCGCCGTGTGACCGCGCAATGACATGCACATGAAGCTGGCGCACAATATTGCCGATGGCGGCGCTGTTGATTTTTTCGGCGTTGGTCGCCGTTTTCAGCAGCTTGGCGACAAGCGCGGTCTCCGCTGCCAGCCGCATTTGATCAGCATCGCTCAAATCATGCGCTTCGCTGGCACCCGCAATGCGTGGCACCAAAATCAACCACGGCCAGCGCTCGTCATTCATCAGGCGCAAGCTACACAAGCCAAGCTCGGCCACGGGCAGCGTGTCGGTGTTTAGCCTCACATCAAGTTGAAATGCTGTCACTTTTTGTGGCCCCACTAGTGCGCGTCTGCAAAGTGAAGTGGGCCATCACGGCAAAAAATACAATCCCGCCGCCAATCAAAGTCGCTTGAACGGGAACCACAGAAAACAACAGCCACGCCCACAGCGGGGCGAGCGGCGCATCCAGTGCGCCAATCAGCGCGGTTTCCGTTGGCGGCAACATGCGCGAACCATAGGAGAAACAAATAAACCCTGCCGCTTGGTTGACCATGCCAAAGGCAGCCAGCCACAAAAGATCAACGCCGGACGGCAGCGCCCCGCTAAACGGAAACGAAACCAGCGCACTGAGCAGCGTGGAAAGGCAGGCGGCGGCAAGCAAATCAATGCTCATATATTTGCGGCCCAAAACCATCAGGCTGGCCATTGCAAACGTAGAGGCCAGTGCCATCAAATCACCACTGATATGGCCTTCGCCTTCGCCCGTACCTACCATGATGCCGACGCCTAGAAGCGCGACCAAACTTGAAACAATCGCAGTTTTGGAAGGCGCTTCGCCGAGCATCATCCAGCCGAGCGCCCCGGCCATAAATGGCACAACAGCATAAATCACCGCGCCATGCGCCACGCTGGTATAGCGAAACGAGGCGATAAAAAGCTGCATGGCAAACGCGCCGATCAGCGCATACAAAACGCTATAGCGATCCATGCGGGCCAGCCGCGCAACTATGCCGCTGCGTTCTTGAAATGCCATATAGCCAAACATGAATAGGCAGCCAAACAGCCCGCGCCACAGCAGCATCGTCGGCGTATCAGCATGGATAATTCGCGGGAAAATGCCCGCCAAGCTCCAGAACAATGCTGCTGCCGTTACCAGCGCAACGCCCAGCTTATAGCTACCCGAATCGTTCACGAATATGGCTCCCAATGACTGCTGCGCTGCCACCAGCTAGTCTTAAATCGCGCTACCCACCAAGCGCAATCACGACCTATAAAACTATTCCTGCCACGCCTTGCCATATCCTTGGCCATATCTTTGCTCTTGCATTTTCCCCGCCAATACACGATATAACCCGTGGGAGGTTGGTGGTGGACGAGCCACTCGCCAATCTGGTCAGGTCCGGAAGGAAGCAGCCACAACGAGCCACGGCACGGGTCATTGTGCTAGCCTCCCGCCTTTTCCTCATGAATCTTTATCAACCCGCCTTGCCCCCTGTGGCATTGACCTTTACGGCTGTTTTGTCCGAAAGTTAGAACGGAATTTCAAAGGATAATGGCGTGTCAGAGCTTGGTTTAATCAATGAGACGGAACAGGGCGGCGCATACCGCGTGCTTGCCCGCAAATACCGTCCGCAAGATTTTTCCACGCTGATTGGCCAAGAACCAATGGTGCGCACACTAAAAAGCGCGTTTGAAACCGGACGTATTGCCCAAGCATGGATGCTCACCGGCGTTCGCGGTGTCGGCAAAACCACGACCGCCCGCATTCTTGCCCGAGCATTGAATTATGAGACTGACACGATCCACCAGCCCAGCGTGGATTTAAGCGTTGAGGGCATTCACTGCCGCGCGATTATGGAGGGCCGCCATCCGGATATCATCGAGATGGACGCCGCGTCTAACACCGGCATTGATAATATCCGCGAAATCATCGAACAAGTGCGCTACCGCCCCGTGGCGGCGCGCTACAAAGTCTATATCATCGACGAAGTTCACATGCTCTCGACCGCAGCGTTCAATGGATTGTTGAAAACGCTGGAGGAGCCGCCTGCACATGTGAAATTCATTTTCGCCACCACCGAAATCCGCAAAGTGCCGATCACGGTTCTCTCGCGCTGCCAGCGCTTTGATTTGCGCCGTGTTGAGGCGGCAACGCTGGTTAGCCATCTGGCCAAAATTGCAGCGCTGGAACATGTGAGTGTCGATGACGCCTCGCTGGCGATGATTGCCCGCGCCGCAGAGGGCTCCGTGCGCGATAGTCTTTCGATATTTGACCAAGCCATCGCCCATGGCGCAGGCACTGTGGTGGCCGAGTCCGTGCGCTCTATGCTGGGGCTGGCGGATCGCTCGCGCATTGTGGAACTGTTCCGCAGTCTGATGTCCGGCGATGTTGGCGGCGCGCTTGCGGAGTTTCGCAACCAATATGACCAAGGCGCAGACCCGCTGACACTGATGACCGATCTGGCGGAGTTCTGCCATTTGGTTACCCGTATGCGCTATGTACCCGCGCTCTTTAGTGATCTCTCGCTCAGCGAAGATGAGCGCACCAGCGGTAAGGAACTTTCCGAAAAAGTGGGCCTGCGCATTCTCTCCCGCACTTGGCAAATGCTGCTGAAAGGCATTGAAGAAACCGCCGCTTCCAACCGCCCGATACAGGCCGCCGAAATGGCGCTTATCCGGCTGTGCCACGCTTCCACTTTGCCAACTTTAGATGAAGCGCTGAAATCGCTGGAAACCGCGCCTGCTGGTTCGCCAGCCATAAGCGCTCCCAACAGCGGCGCAGGCTCTGCGGCAAGTGGCGTACCAATGAATGTGCGTGGCACGCAGGCGCTGATGCAAGGCTCTGGCTCTGGCGCGACGATGCGTTTGGTGGCGGAAACCGCCGCGCCCGCGCCGCAATTTACCCCTGCACCGGAAGTCCACATCGAAGAGGTCAACAGCCTACAAGACATTATCGCGCTAGCCGAAAAGCGCCGCGATATGCAGATGAAAATCCAAATCCGCCGCTGCGTGCGTATGGGTAGCATTCGCCCCGGCGTTTTGGAAATTGGCCTCACCGATGATGCTCCGCGCGCCTTTGCCGCCGAGCTTTCGCGCAAGCTGACTGACTGGTCCGGCCAGCGCTGGATGGTGTCCATCTCGCCCAATGCCAAGGCTCAAACGCTGGATGAGCTTGAAAATGCCACCCGCAATAATCAATTAAACGATGCCAAGGCTGATCCTGACGTGGCAAAGATTTTGGCGCGGTTCCCCGGCGCGAAAATCATCAACATTAAGATGGAAAGCACCAACGCGCTCGACAATAACGGCGATGACGCAATGCCCGCCACGCCGGAACATCTGGCACCGGTGGAAGATGAAGACGACGACATTTAAGACGCATTCTTCTTAATCGTGATGCGTGCGCATCACTGGAAAATGCTTATAGGAGCTAAACATGAAAGATATTATGGGCCTGATGAGCAAGGCCAAGGAAATGCAGGCCAAAATGCAGGCCATGCAGCAAGAGATGGAAACCATTGAAGCCACCGGCGTTTCCGGCGGTGGCGCTGTGAAGGTGACGCTGACTGGCAAAGGTGGCATGAAAAGCGTGTCGATTGACCCGTCACTGGTCCAACCCGGCGAAGGCGAAATCATCGAAGATTTGATTCTTGCCGCGCATAATGATGCGAAGGCTAAGGTTGAGGCGATTATGGCGGAGAAGACGCAGGCGCTGACTTCGGGTTTACAAATGCCTGCGGGATTTAAGCTGCCGTTTTAGGACAGCGCTTTTTCCATCAACACCGCAGGAAACACCGCTTCACCGCCAAGCATAACATTCACTTCCTGTAGCTTCCCAAAGCCATGGCGGGCGTAGAATGTTTCTGCCGCCAAGCTGGAAAAGCATTGCAGCTTTTCAACGCCGTGGTTCGACGCCTCTGAGGCGCAATGCTCAAGAATAGCGCCGCCGACGCCTTTGCCCATATAGCCGGTGCGGGTGGCAAAATGGCGGATGTGGCCAACGGCAGAGGTGGTTTCGCCCGTGCCCGGTTTGCGTGCACTCCAGCCGCCGCAGCCTGCGATGACATTATCCATTTCGGCCACGAAATAATGGCCGGAGCCGAGCAGCGCTGGATCAATCCGCAACATTGCGGGCAGCGCGTCTGCCAAAATATCGGCCTCATACCAGCCGGGATAAACCGTGGCGTAGCAATCTGCGATCATGTCTTCGAGAAGGGCGCGGTCGCTTTCGTTACCCGCGCGAATGATTAAACCGGTCTGACCCATGGCACGCACTGAACCTCACAATTCTTCCCTGTCAAATTATCATGAACATGGTTTATGAAACCATAATGTCAAAACGAATCGTTGGTCCTGAAATTGAACGCCTGATCCAGCTCTTGGCCAAAGTGCCGGGGCTTGGGCCTCGTTCTGCACGCAGAGCCGCTCTCCATCTTATTAAGAAGAAAAGCCAGATTATGGGCCCGCTGGCACATGCCATGCAGGAAGCGCACGACAAAGTGCGCATTTGCAGCGAGTGCGGCAATGTTGATACGTCCGATCCCTGCACAGTGTGCTGCGATGAGCGCCGCGACAGCGGGCTGTTGGTGGTGGTGGAAGATGTGGCAGACCTTTGGGCGCTGGAGCGTGCAGGCGCATCCTTACAGGCGAAATACCACGTCTTGGGCGGGCGTCTATCGCCGCTTGACGGCATCGGGCCAGATGATTTGAACATCAAATCGCTGGTGGACCGCGTCGCGCGGGGTGGCACGCGCGAGGTTATCATCGCCGTGAATGCCACTGTAGAGGGTCAGACGACCGCACATTATGTGACAGATCAATTGCGTGAATTTGGTGTCAACGTCACGCGCCTTGCGCACGGTGTGCCAGTGGGCGGAGAGCTGGATTATCTTGATGATGGCACGCTGGCCGCCGCCATGCGGGCACGCACGCAATTGTAAATGATGAGGATTTTGAGAGCATGAGATTGTTGAAACTGGTTTCATGTGTCCTCGTCGCGCTCGCCACTATGCCCGCCAGCGCCGCCAAGCTGGATGATAGTTTCAAAGCATGGCTGGAAAGCGACATGTGGCCGAAGGCCAAAGCGGCAGGCATTTCGCGCCAAACGTTTGATGCCAGCACCGCGTCCATCCATCTCAAATTGGATTTACCGGATTTGGTAATGCCCGGTGCCAAGCTGCCGAAGAACCAAGACCAAGCGGAGTTTAATTCTCCCGCCTCATACTTTGCCGAAAAGAAAGTTGCGGGGCTGGTTTCAGGTGGCAAGGCAAGGCTCGGGCAGTATGGCAAAGTGCTTGCCAAAATCGAAAAGCAATATGGTGTGCCTAGCGGCATCGTGCTGGCGATCTGGGGCCGCGAGTCTGGCTTTGGCACGGTGAAAATCCCCTTCAATGCGTTCGAAGTTTTGGCCACCAAGGCCTTTATGTCCACCCGCAAAGACCTGTTCACCAAAGAGTTTTTGGCCGCACTGGAGATCGTACAAAAAGGCTATGCAACACCGGATATGCTGCGCTCGTCATGGGCAGGAGCGATGGGCCAGCCACAGTTTTTGCCCTCGTCTTTTTTAGCGCACGCCGTGGATTTCGATGGCGATGGCCGTCGCGATATATGGGGTTCAACGCCCGATGCGCTGGCCTCGATTGCCAAATATTTGGCAGATTATGGCTGGCAAAAAGGCCGGGGCTGGGGTGTGGAAGCAAGCGTGCCGGATAGCGTGTCATGCGCCTTAGAAGGACCAGACCAAGGCAAACCCTTATCCACATGGGTGGGCGCTGGCATCACATCCGTTAGCGGCAAGGCGTTCAGCAAATCTGAAATGAAACTGCAAAGCTATCTGCTAGCGCCCGCTGGTAGGCTCGGGCCTATGTTCATCGCCACGCCGAATTTTTATATCATCAAGCAATATAACAATAGCGATCTCTATGCACTGTTCGTCGGCAATGTCGCTGATCGCATCACCGCTGGCGGCGGCGCGTTTCGAGGCAAATGGCAAGACATAGGCAAGCTCACCCGCCACGATGTGGCAGGCATGCAAAAATTCTTGGAAGGTAAGGGCTACGATGTCGGCAGCGCGGATGGGTTGCCGGGCTTTAAAACCCGCCGGTCAATTGGCGACTGGCAAGTCAAGAGCGGCCTTGCACCCGAATGCTATCCGGTTGCTGCGCTAAAATCGATCTTAAAATAAGAGGATTATTTGTAGCGACGATCGCGGCTCGAATCGCGGTAGCCAAATGTGGCTCCCAAAGCGAAGGCGGCGATGATTGAGTTCAAAAATGTAGTCTTAGGCGCGGTACGCATGATTTTTCCTTTGATAATGGCCATTATTTAGTCTTTTGCGCAATTTTTAGCCACCCCGACCCGCGCAGGGGAGCCATGCGTGGCGGTTGCCCCTCGATGAAT
>JANPBE010000152.1:0-1807 GCA_031430295.1 Phyllobacterium sp. | reverse complement strand
CCATCACCGTCAACTCAACATTTCGCTCAACAGGCAAAAACCGCAGCATCGGTGGCAAGGGGCATTCGATGCACCTGTCCTGCCGCGCGGTGGACTTCCGCGTTCACGGCAATAGCTCCGGCCTCATTAAATGGCTAGCGTCCAATCACAGCGTCGGCGGCTACAACCGCTATCCGGCCGGGTTTTATCATATCGATAATGGCCCGAAGCGGACGTGGTAGTCAGCTACACCTCGTGCAGGTAAAGCTGATAATCCACATCGGCGATTGTGCGGGCCACGCGCAGATATTCTGACTCTTTGATGGCGACAAATGTGCGGTGCAAATCCTCACCGAGCGCGTCTTTTAGGAACGAAGATGTCTTTGCCAGAGCAATGGCAGAGCGCCAGTCTGTCGGGATGGTGTTGGCGCCTTGGTCTTCGGCATAGCCGTTGCCCTTGGTTTCGGGGCCCGGATTGATCTTGTTTTTCAGGCCGTAGCGGATGCCTGCCAGAACGGTTGCGGCGACCAAATAGGGGTTGGCATCGACGCCGGACGGGCGATGCTCGATGCGCCGCGCCTTCTTGGAACCTGCGGGAATGCGCAAGGCTACCGAGCGGTTGTTGACGCCCCATGTGGGCGAGACGGGCGCGTAAGACTGCGATGTGAAGCGCCGCCATGAATTGGCGTGCGGGGCGAACACCAACATGCTCTCAGCCATCGTGTCTTTTAGGCCGCCAAGGGCGTGGAGAATTTCCGGCTTCCAGTTGCCTTCCACTTCTTCGGTGAAATCATTGTTGCCGTCTTTGTCGCATAGCGAGACATGAAAGTGCATTCCTGAACCGGCATAGTCGGCGATTGGCTTTGCCATGAAACAGGCCGTGACACCGTGGCGGCGGGCTTGAGCGCGGACGAGGCGCTTGAGGCGCAAGAGATCGTCAGCCGCCTTCATCACATCTTCACGGTAATGCAAGGTCAGCTCATATTGACCGGGGGCATATTCTGAAATCAGCGTCTCGACGGGCAGGCCTTCAAGCTTGGCGGCGGCATAAATATCGGAGAATAGCGGCTCCATGCCGAGCAGATGATCGACGGAATAGACCTCCGTCTTACCGCTCTTGCGGCCATCCAAAACGGCAGCGGCTGGCTGCACTTTGCCATTGGCATCGCGCTCGTTGGCGAGCAGGAAAAACTCCAGCTCAAACGCGCCGGAGGGATAAAGCCCTTCCTCTGCCATCCCATCGACTTGGCGCTGGAGTGCCAAGCGCGGGTCCGATGACATCGGCTTGCCGTCCAAATGGAACATGGACATGAGAAACTGCCCGCGTGGCGGGTTGGTGCCGAACAGTGGCGCGATGGTGCCGGGAATGGGCCATGCGCGCATGTCGCCATCGCCACTATCCCAGATGAGGCCGGTTTCGTGGACATCTTCGCCGGTAATATCCAGACCTAAAATCGAGATCGGCAAATGGCGGCCGCCCTCATACAGCGGTATCATTTCGTGGCGGCGGATGATTTTGCCACGGCCAATGCCGTTGGCGTCTGTCAGCACAATATCAAAGGCTTCGATTTCGGGATGGGCATCCAAAAAGGCTTGCGCTTCTTGGACTGTGGAACCGGATGGGGATGTCATTTTGGAATACTCTCAGGAAATCAATTCAAAGGTTACGGCGGCGAAACTGTCGATGAGATGATCGACTTGGCCGATTCGTGTTTCCGGTGAAATCAGCATCATATTGTGGAAGGGCGCAATGAGTGAGCCACGATTGAGCAGCCCGACATGCATCGCTGCCTCAAGCTCAGGGCGATGGGCGGCATAAGCTTCTGCG
>JANPBE010000151.1:0-3444 GCA_031430295.1 Phyllobacterium sp. | reverse complement strand
CGCAGTTCTTGGGATGGCATTGTACTTATCGACACAAATTTGGCAATTCTGCTGTGCGTTGGCATGTCCGGTCGCGAAAATGTCGCGAAACATAAACGACTTAGTGCATTCGACAGCAATGACTTTGACCTGCTCTCTGATTTGCTTTCAAAGTCAAAAGGTTTGGTATTTTCGCCCTATGTATTAAGCGAAACGTCAAATCTTGTTCGCCAAACAAATGGCCCATTGAAATACATTGTTTCCGACATTCTAAAAGCGCTCATTTTAGCGGGTGGCGAAATTCAATCTGAGTGCGCTAAAATTGTGAACGATTCGGCCTACCAACGACTGGGAATGACTGACGCAGCATTGCTTTCAATTTTGAAAGATCACCCGAATTTAGTGCTATTGACAGATGACTTTGACCTATACGGCACTGCATCCAAGCTTGGTCACGAAGTGATCAATTTTTCACACATTCGCGCGCAGCGACCCGATTTCCAATAATTTTGCAGGTATTCTAGACTAAGGTGATACAGCGCTGAACTCCAGCCGCCGCGTTACCACTATCCAGCGCCATATCAGCGCGACGGCGACAAAAGCTAGGCCCACAGCCAGGCCTATCCAAATGCCTACGCCGCCCAAGCCAAAGTGGAACGCCAGCACCCAGCCGATGGGCATTCCCACCACCCAATAACCGATGCCACCGATGATGAGCGGTAGTTTTGTATCTTGCAGGCCGCGCAACATGCCGCCTGCAACTGACTGTGCACCATCGACGATTTGGAACAGCGCAGCATACATCATAAATGTTATGGCAAGTGAGCGCACGGCCATGGTTTGAGGATCATCCGTGGTTAGAAAGCCGCCAATGAGTTTTTCGGGAATGGCCAGAAACATGAGTGACATGAGCGCCATAAAGCCGACGCCGAGGGCATAGCTGGTCCAGCCGGATTTCAAAATCGCCGCTTTATCATTGGCGCCATAGGCCAGACCGACGCGCACAGTTGCGGCTTGGCTGATGCCAAGCGGGACCATGAATGTGAGCGAGGTAATCTGAATAGCGATGATGTGCGCGGCCACCGCCTCGCGGCTGATTGTGCCCATGATAAGCGCGGAAACGGCGAACAGATTGACTTCAAACGACAGCAACATGCCAATGTTAAAGCCAAGTTTGAACAGATGGGCGAATTGCTTTCTATCCAGCCGCCACCAGCGCCCAAACAGACGGTAGCGCTTGAATTTATGATCGAGCGCGATGACCGCAACAAGGCCGAAGAACATCAACCAACTGGATATTGAGGTGGCCATGCCGGAGCCGCGAATGCCGAAAGCTGGAAATCCGAAGTGACCGAAAATCAGCGTATAATTTGCCAACGCATTAAAGCCGACGGCCAAAACTGTGATGACCAGCGCCCACATCGGGCGCTCCAGCGCGGAGACAAATGAACGCAAAACCACGTAACCGAAAAACGGTAGTGTCGCCCATTGCAGCGTGTGCATGTAGATTTCAGCCTTGGCGGCGATTTCCGGATCTTGACCCGTGGCGATGAGAATGGATTTGGCATTCCATAAGAAAATCCAAATCGGAATTGAAATCAAAACCGAGATCCATAGCCCGTGACGCACTGTTTGGCGCACACGGCGCACTTCATATTTGAAGGCCCCAATTTCCTGCGCCAACACGGGCGAGACAGCCAGTACCAGACCAAGCCCAAAGATAAATGGCATGAAATAAAGGTTTGTGCCGATGGCCCCCGCCGCAAGCGCATCCGGCCCCAACCAACCCAGCATCAGCACATCCGTCGCCGTCATGGCGTTTTGCGCCAAGTTTGTCAGCACCATTGGCCACGCCAACACCAGCATGGCCCGCATTTCTGTGGACCATGTTGATTTGGCAATGATTGTGGCTGCGGGCTGCATAGTGATTCATGGCTCTGTTCGGGACAGAGGTGGTGACATATTTTAGCTTGTGGTGAAATGGCTTTTCACATGACATTTATTGATGTGTTGAATTTGCCTGCTAGATGAACTGATGCACTTCAATCATCAGAATTTTTTCTGTCATTACCATCATGCAGGTACGCCGAAAATTGCACCGAAGCATTCATGGCGCTGAAAACTGCAAGTAGCGTGGACGGTAAAACAATTGATATCATAAACTCGGTATTTTCTTTGAACATACCAAAATCAATGTGCGGTGCCTCGACATTTCCAATTTTGCTAAAGAGATCAACTATCTTTGCGGAGAAAGCATCCCTGCTTTCCTCCTGATAATCAAAACTGAAGTAATGTCGACCGTTAGCTCGCTTGTCCCAATTCCACCCCGCCTCGGTTAGACTTTGGCAGTCCTCAAGTGTTGTCACGGCAGAAAAGACGGGTGTAACCTCGAACAATCTTGCGTCCTTGATTGTCGTGCTCACACTAACACATCCGGCTCCACACGCCCATTAAACTGTGCGTCGATGATAAACGTCTTGCCGCTATCAGGTGCGGCGGCGAGCGCTGAGGCGATCATGTTTTTATTAGCAGTAGTGACAGCCATGCGGTCGGCATTTTTGCCGATGAAGGCGGGGCAGGATGATTGCGTGGCATTGGGCGTGGAATAGGATTTCAGCACCTTGCCTTCTGGCGAGATGCAGGCAACTTCTCCCGCACCCCAGCGAGCATTCCAGACATTGCCGTCCGAATCGCAGACCGAGCCGTCAATCCAGCCCGCACCCTTGTGTTCATAAAACAACTGCGCCTCGCCCGTGGGCAGCGCGGTTTGCGGGTCGATGGGCATACGCATCATTTGGTGGGTTGGCGTATCGACGTAATAAGCAAAGTCGCCGTTCGGCGAGAAGCAGATGGAATTGGGGATGGTGGCGCTTGCGATGAGAACCGTGAGCTTACCCTTATAGAAATGATAGAACTTGCCAGCGCCATTGGCCTCATCCTTGGCCATAGTGCCAAACCAAATCGCGCCGGATTGGTGGGCGCGGGCGTCGTTGGAGCGGGTGAGCGGGTTATCAATTTCAACGGGCGTGTGCAGCGTCAAAATCGCTGTATGCCGGTAGCGGATGTGGAAGCCCTGTTCGCTTAAAATCAGTTGACGATCATCATCAATGGAGAAAACAGCACTGGCCATGAAGGGCAAAGCTGTAGCGCTTTCTGATGCGGTTTTGAAATTATAGCCGTGCAGTTTTTGGCCCAAAATATCGAACCAGAAGAGCGTGTCGGTGCGCACATCATATGACGGGCCTTCGCCGAGAGCGCAGGGCGTTTCTGAGAGAATGGAGACTGACATGACTTACCCCGCCGCCGCTACATCATAGGCGTTCACTGCCCGCATGGCGGCGATGGCAACATCTGCCGCCTTGGCGCCGGGCTTATAAAGGCTGGACCCAAGGCCGAAGGTTTTAACGCCCACTTCCATCCACGCGTCAAAGTCCGCATCCGCCACGCCGCCAACCGCGCCAATGA
>JANPBE010000150.1:0-3409 GCA_031430295.1 Phyllobacterium sp. | reverse complement strand
CATCAAGACCGTTGCCAACCCGCTGAAAAAAGAAGCGGGCTTTATCAATCTGCACGGCAATTTGTTTGATAGCGCGATTATGAAAACCAGCGTGATTTCGCCGGAATTTCGCCAGCGCTACCTCTCCAATCCCACTGATATGGAAGCCTTTGAAGGCACGGCAATGGTGTTCGACGGGCCGGAAGATTATCACGCCCGCATTGATGATGAGAGCTTGGGCTTGGACGAAAACACGATCCTGTTCATGCGCGGCGCGGGCGCTGTCGGCTATCCCGGCGCTGCCGAAGTGGTGAATATGCAGCCACCGGCGTACCTGCTAAAGCGCGGCATCAACGCGCTGCCCTGCATCGGCGATGGCCGCCAGTCCGGTACATCCGGCTCGCCTTCGATTTTGAATGCCTCGCCCGAAGCTGCCGTCGGCGGCGGGTTGGCAATCTTGCAGTCCGGCGACCGCGTGCGCGTGGATTTGGCCAAAGGCACGGCCAACATGCTGATTTCTGACGCGGAAATTGCGATACGCTATGAGGCGCTGGCTAAAGCTGGCGGCTTCAAATATCCGGATCATCAAACACCATGGCAGGAAATTCAACGCGCCATTGTCGATCAACTATCAGACGGCATGGTGCTGAAACCTGCCGTCAAATACCAAGACATCGCCCACACCAAGGGCCTGCCACGCGATAATCATTGAATTTTCAGGGGACACTCATGACCAATGCCCGCACCGAAGCGCTTGCCGCGCTCAAAGCTCATTTGAAAAATGGCGCGCCCAAAGACATGCGCAAAGCATTCGAGGACGACAAGAAGCGCTTTGCTAAGCTCTCGCTGACCTTTGGCGACATGCTGCTGGATTACTCCAAAGAGGCCGTCAACGCCGACACGATGAAGCTGCTTCTGTCGTTGGCAGATGCCGTGGACCTGAAGAAAAAACGCGATGCCATGTTTGCAGGCGTTGCCATCAACATGACAGAAGGCCGCGCCGTATTGCACACCGCGCTGCGCAACCGCTCGGGCCGCAAGGCGCAAGTTGACGGCAAGGACGTGATGGCCGATGTGGAGCGCGTATTGGCCGATATGGGCGTGTTCTCCGACGCCATCCGCTCCGGCGAGATCAAAGGTGCAAAAGGCAAAGCCTTCACGGATGTCGTAAACATCGGCATCGGCGGCTCGGACTTAGGTCCGGTTATGGCAACGCTCGCGCTAGCGCCATACCATGATGGCCCGAAGCTGCATTATGTGTCTAACGTCGATGGCGCACATATGGCGGACACGTTGAAGGGGCTAAACCCTTCGACCACGCTGTTCATCATTGCGTCCAAAACCTTCACCACTATTGAGACCATGACCAACGCCGAAACCGCCCGCCGCTGGGTGGAAAAGGCGCTCGGTGCAAAGGCAGTCTCCGCGCATTTCGCCGCCATTTCCACGGCGCTGGATAAGGTCGGCGCATTCGGCATTGATGCGTCCCGCGTGTTCGGTTTCTGGGATTGGGTCGGCGGACGTTATTCAATCTGGGCAGCAATCGGCCTGCCGCTGATGATCGCTATCGGCAAGGAAAACTTCGGCAAATTCCTAGATGGCGCAGATGCCATGGACGAGCATTTCCGCACCGCGCCGCTGGCAAAAAATCTCCCCGTCGCACTTGGCCTCATCGGCTTTTGGAACCGCGTGATTTGCGGCCACCCGACCCGCGCGGTCATCCCTTACGACCAGCGCCTGTCGCGTCTGCCAGCTTATTTGCAGCAGCTCGATATGGAATCCAACGGCAAACGCGTGATGATTTCCGGTGATAAAACTACCACTGTCACCGGACCTGTCGTCTGGGGTGAGCCAGGCACCAACGGCCAGCACGCCTTCTTCCAGCTCCTACATCAAGGCACAGATGTCATCCCCGTCGAGTTTATTGTGGGCGCACAAGGCCATGAGCCTGACCTGAAGCTGCATCAGGAAATGCTGGTGGCCAATTGTTTTGCCCAGTCCGAAGCCTTGATGCGTGGCCGCACGTTGGCCGAGGCGAAGGCGCAGATGAAGGCTAAGGGCATGCCTGCCGATAAGATTGCGCAGATCGCGCCGCATCGGGTTTTTCCCGGCAACCGTCCTTCGCTGACCATCGTTCACAAGTTGATGGACCCGTTCACTTTCGGCCGTCTGGTGGCGATGTATGAGCACCGCGTGTTCGTCGAGGCGCAGTTGTTTGGCATAAACGCGTTTGACCAGTGGGGCGTGGAACTGGGCAAGGAACTGGCAACAGAGTTGCTACCTGTCGTGCAAGGCACAAAAAGCGCCGCTGGGCGTGATGGATCGACCGCCGGTTTGGTGTCTTATGTGCAAGGATTGACGGCTTAGAGTCTGACTCAAAACTCGCTTTGACGAGTCAAATAGAGTAGTTTTTGAGAACCGGAGCGGAGCATACTTATGTATGTGAGCACCGGAAGCGCAGAAAATTGCTCTATTTGACTTGTCAAAGTAGAGTTTTCAGTCCGGCTCTTAACACCAAAGGCGAAATATAATGCAACGCATCTCAAAGACCTTCCCCGGCGATACGCCGGGGCTGCAATGGACACTAGAGGTGCTGACGTTTAAAGGCACAGACCCCGCCGCGCCAAAGGCATACTTACAAGCCGCGCTGCACGGTTCAGAATTCCCCGGCGTCGCGGCGCTGCATTATCTCATACCCATGCTGGAAAAGGCGGAAAGCGCTGGCCAGCTTCTGGGCGATGTAACCATCGTTCCCAACGCCAATCCCATCGGCATGTCGCAATGGATCAACGGCGAGCATCAAGGCCGCTTTGAGCTATTCTCGCGCACCAATTTTAACCGCGATCATTTCCGTTTGGATAATTTTGACACGTCCAGCCTGCCAGCGCTGGATGCGCCCATCGCCGCCTCCATTCGCCTCAAAGCCGAGTTGCTGCGCCTCGCTTTGCCTCATGACATCGTGCTGGATTTGCACTGCGATGATGAGTCCGAGCAGTATATGTATATCCACCAAGACTTCTGGCCCGGCATGAAAGACCTTGCCGTCGCTATCAATTGCACGTCTGTTTTGACATGGGATCTTACCGCCGACGCCGCCTTCGAGGAAGCCGCCGCCCACCCGCTGCTCGCCACCAAATCCGACGCGCCGCACTATCGGCGCCGCGCCGTAACAACGATTGAGTTTGCAGGGTTGGCAGATGTTTCGCCTAAAAAGGGGCAGGCGGATGGCCAAGGCTTGTACGAATTTCTCGTCCATCGCGGCACGGTCGAAGACAAAAGCACACTTGATCTCGCCTCATTCACAGGCCCCGTCACGCCGCTGGAAAATGTCGAAATGGTCCGCGCACCCATCGGCGGCATGGTGTTCTACCATGTCACAATCGGCGATGTGGTGAGTGAAGGCGAAAAGCTGGTTACAATGGTTCACGAG
>JANPBE010000149.1:0-4291 GCA_031430295.1 Phyllobacterium sp. | reverse complement strand
CAAAAGCGTGAACAATCCCGCGCCTACCAATGCTGAATAAAACACGATCTTCATACCGCGCTGATGAGCAACAAAATTGCGCCGCCGCGCCGCCAAAATCGCCCGTGGCACACCAACAAGCGTAACAATCGACAGAATATGGATAGGACCAAACGGACCAACAAGGCGAATTTCGTGGATAAAAAAACTCGATAACGCGATAAACATCATCAATGCCGCCCACGTATAACCGACGTAGCGGTGACGAGGCCCGCGTTTGGGCATCCAGAACTGGAATACCCCCAAAACCAGCGCCAGTATCGCGGCAAAAGCATGCAATTGGATGACAAGTGAGGCGTTGAGAAGTGGTTGTAAGGTCATAGCTTCGTTAATCATAGAGATTGCAAAAATAAAAGAGGCCATGCTGATTAAAAGCAGCACGGCATAATTATGATCTGTGGCCACAATTTTCCCTTGGATGAAGCCACGTCGCATCAAAGAAGCCATTGTTTCGGCGACACCGTTTGTTAGTGTGAGCGTCAGGGGTGGAAAGCGAAATGGCAAAGACGCATTAAAAGTGACGGTAAAAGCCATTTGTCGCGGATTATCCGGCAATTCAAGACGATGAAATCAATTCAAATCGATTAAATCGCGCGTTGACATCTAGTGTGTTCTACAACAAAAGGGGCCTCGCAAAGTGAGTGAAACTGGTGCGGAAGGGCAATTCATGGATAGACGGGTTTTGGGGCCGAAGCTCCGAACGCTCTACCCTGTTCTGGCAGGCGTGTTTTCGCTGTTTTTGCTCAGTTCTGTGCCAGCAAAGGCAGATTTTCGCGTTTGTAATGCCACGCAAAGCCTGATTGGCGTCTCCATCGGCTACCGCGTTAAAACCGGATGGACCACTGAAGGCTGGTGGCACATTGATGCTTCATCGTGCAAAACACTCATCGAAGGCCCGCTATCGTCGCGCTATTACTATTTGTATGCCGAAGACGCCGAGCGCGGCGGACGCTGGGAAGGCCCCGTAAACATGTGCGTTGCCGAGAAAGAATTCAAAGTTGCCGGTATAAATGATTGTTTCGCGCGAGGCTTTCAACGCGCCGGATTTCAAGAATATGACACGGGCGCGCAGTCCAGCTGGATGGTCCAGCTAACAGATGATCCTGCCACACCAGGAGCAGACGCTCCGGCGACCCAAACGCCAACCACGCAAATTCCTAGTGCTGTCACTCCCGCAGCGCCCAATCCTTAAGCTAGAATTGAGACGTAACCAATGAGACGTACCCGTAAAGTCAAAATCCTTGCCACCCTCGGACCTGCATCTAATACCGAGGATATGATCCGCAAATTGTTTGAGGCCGGTGCGGACGTTTTCCGCATCAACATGAGCCATTCCAGCCATGACATGCTGCGCGATCTGGTCGCTAAAATCCGCAATGTTGAAGTGGCTGTCGGTCGCCCGATTGGCATTTTGGCAGATTTGCAAGGCCCGAAGCTGCGCGTTGGCAAGTTCAAGGACACGAAGGTAACCTTGGAAGCTGGCGACATCATCACACTGGATGACAATCCAGAGCTTGGCGACAAGACCCGCGTTTATCTGCCGCATCCTGAAATTTTGAGCGCTGTTGAGCCTGGCCACCGCCTGCTCATCGACGATGGCAAGCTGGAACTTATTGCCGAAGCCAGCGATGGCAAATCCATCCGCTGCCGCGTTGTTGCGGGAACCTCAATCTCCGACAAAAAGGGCGTCAGTCTGCCGGATACCACGCTGCCGGTTGGCGCGTTGACCGCCAAGGACTATGCCGACTTGGACGCGGCACTGGCAGCCGATGTGGATTGGGTCGCCCTGTCATTCGTGCAACGTCCGGAAGACGTTGCTGAGGTGCGCAAAATCGCCCGTGGCCGCGTTGGCATCATGTCAAAAATTGAAAAGCCGCAGGCTGTTGTGCGTCTTGCCGAAATTCTCGAACTATCTGACGCTGTCATGGTCGCTCGCGGCGATCTTGGTGTGGAAATGCCGCTGGAGGCCGTTCCGGGCATTCAAAAGCAAATTACCCGCGCCGCCCGCAAGGCCGGTAAGATCGTGGTTGTCGCCACCCAGATGATGGAATCCATGATTACAGCTCCCGTGCCAACCCGCGCGGAAGTGTCAGATGTGGCAACAGCCGTGTTTGAAGGCGCTGATGCTGTGATGCTATCTGCCGAGTCCGCCTCTGGTGCCTATCCGGTTGAAGCCGTTGCCACCATGGCCCGCGTTGCACAAAAGGTCGAAGGCGACCCTTATTATGATAACATCATCCATGCCCAGCGCGCCCAGCCGGATGCAACTGCCGCCGATGCGATTTCCGCTGCTGCCCGCCAGATTGCCGAAACACTGAAACTATCCGCAATGGTTACCTACACGGGCTCCGGCACAACAGGCCTTCGCGCCGCCCGCGAGCGTCCGCAAATTCCAATGATTACGCTGACCCCAAAGGTCAACACAGCGCGGCGCTTGGCCATCGTTTGGGGCCTGCACTGCGTGGTCACAGAAGACGCGACTGACCTTGACGACATGGTCCACCGCGCCTGCCGCATTGCCTACACAGAAGGCTTCTCCAAGCCCGGTGATCGCCTGATTATCTCTGCCGGCGTACCGTTTGGCACACCCGGCTCCACCAACATGCTGCGCATTGCTTATGTAGCATCGGATGGTTTACGCGGCGCGTAGGACTTGGAAGGCCTCTCCTTCTCCCCGATTCTTTTTCGGGGAGCGACTGTTGACTTGTCAAGCTTAGTTTGCATGAACATGCTTTGCATCTTGTGATTTTGCGTTGGGCCTCAAGCAGAGTTTGTGGGCTAGAGCGATACGGATGACCATTTTAGGCTTACCTTTATCGTTCGGACGTTGCTGATTTTGGCTGGGCGGCGGGGTCGGCACTACGGCCTTGGCGATCGCAAAATGCGCTATAACCTGCGCATCAATATGGTCAGTCTTTTCTAAATGGCCCGCCGCTTTGGCAAAGTCGCGCCCGCTGCGCGGGCTGACAATGTCGCAGCCAATAGCATCGGCCCAGAGCTTGAAAAACGGTATACGCCCAATGCCGCTGCTTGATTTCATCACCACGAGAGCCGTATCATGGCTGCCAACAAACGCGCCCAGCCTTTCGATCCGTCCCATTATTTTCAAACAATTGAGACTGGATAGGCGTGATAAAATTGTCCAACCAGTCTTTAGACAAATCGACACCACACATGTTTGCGTCACAGTAACCGGTCTTGTCTGTACGATTAAAATTCAACCGACCGTTCGGTCGAGCGTGACGGACGCAACAGCCACCCTACGGGAGTGAATGGCCTCCACTCTCGAACACAAAGTTCACTGCTAAAAGAACAGGTGTCATCTTTGAATTTAGTCAACAAAATACATCCTTACCTAAATCACCCGAAAACCACCAACAGATCCTTGGCATCAATCTGATCTCCGGTTTTCACCAGTACTTCGACAATCTTGCCGTCGCGCTCGGCGTGGAGGGCGGTTTCCATTTTCATGGCTTCAATGGAGACCAGCACATCGCCGGCTTTGACCTCTTGACCGGCAGCAACTGCGAGCGTTGAAATGACGCCCGGCATTGGCGCACCTACATGGGCATCATTGCCAAGTTCAGCCTTGCGACGTGCGCGTGAGCCGCCGGCACCATGGGCGCGGTCGGGCACTTTAACGCGGCGTGGTTGGCCGTTCATTTCGAAGAATACGGTAATCATGCCCTGCTCATCCGTATCGCCAATGGCGAGGCAGCGAATGACGAGCGTCTTGCCGCGCTCCATATCGACGAACACTTCTTCTTCGGATTTTAACCCGTAGAAGTAAGTTGGCGTCGGTAGGATGCTAACGGGGCCGTAGTTTTCCGCAGCGCCAGCGAAATCCGTAAAGACTTTAGGATACATCAAATAGGAGGCGAATTCTTGATCGCTAACTTTGCGTTCCAGCTTGGTTTCGATGCCTTTGCGCTCGTTGCCAAGGTCAGCCTCTTTGATGAGTGATCCGGGACGAACGGTGATTGGCGTTGCGCCCTTAAGCACTTTTTTCTGCAAGTCCTTTGGCCAGCCCATCGGTGGCTGACCCAAATCGCCGCGCAACATTGAGACAACCGAATCCGGGAAGGCAATGTCTTTGGCGGGATTTTCAACATCCGCCACGCTGAGGTCTTGGCTCACCATCATCAGTGCCATATCGCCAACAACCTTGGATGAAGGCGTGACTTTAACGATGTCGCCAAACATTTGATTGACGTCAGAATAGGCCTGCGCCACTTCGTGCCAGCGGGTCTCG
>JANPBE010000148.1:0-1903 GCA_031430295.1 Phyllobacterium sp. | reverse complement strand
CGCAAACAAAACTGCAAATTTGTATATGAACCGAAGAACTGGGTCGTCGGGACAAGCCCGACGATGATGAGCGAGGGCGTGACACTATGATCCCAGGCGAAATATTCCCGAAATCCGGCGATATTGAACTCAACGTCGGTGCGCCGACGGTGACGCTGACCGTTGCCAATTCTGGCGACAGGCCTGTGCAGGTTGGCTCGCATTATCATTTTTTTGAGACCAACCCCGGCCTGATTTTTGACCGCGCCCAAGCGCGAGGGATGCGGCTGGATATTGCGGCGGGAACAGCTGTGCGCTTTGAGCCGGGGCAGAAGCGCGACGTGACGCTGGTGCCGCTTTCCGGCGGGCGCACGGTTTATGGGTTTAGGCAAGAGGTGATGGGGAAGCTGTGATGGACGCGCACTCACTTGGGCTTTTTGCTTTAACGATGTTGTTGGCCACGCTTTATCCGGGGCCAAGTGTGGCGGCGCTTGTGGCACGGGTTTTGACTGGTGGATTTATGTCGGTGCTGCCATTTCTAGCGGCGCTATGGTTTGGTGAATTGTTGTGGCTGGCGGCTGCCGGACTTGGGCTTGGTGCGCTCTCACATCAGTATACTGGTGTGTTTTTCATAGTGAAATATCTAGGCATTGGCTATCTCGCCTACATGGCGTGGACGATGTGGAGTGCGCCACAGGATGAGGAGGCAGCCACGCTGCCGAACAGAAAATCCGGAATATCGCTGTTTCTGGCAGGCATGGCATTGACACTGGGCAACCCTAAGAACGTTGTGTTTTATCTAGCACTTTTACCGTCAATCGTATCGCTGGATAACCTAACAATGAGCGCCATCGGGCAATTGCTTATTGTTGCATTGGTGGTGCTCGTCACAGTTGACCTTAGTTGGTCGCTTGCTGCTTCAATGGCTCGTAAATGGCTGCAAGACACCAGTGCGATGCGTCACGTTCGTCGCATTGGCGCAACCACAATGGGGGGCGCAGCGCTTGTGCTGGCGGTTCGGAATTGAGCACCAGGGTTCAAAAGAAGTTCAGTGTGACTGTTACATCCAGTGGACGGATTACCATACCTGTTGATGTCCGCAAGTCGCTGGGCATTATTGCTAATGACAAGCTCGAAGTGACGCTCAATGACAATGGCGGGATGAGCGTTATTAAAAAGACGCGGTCTTACAAGGATATTGTTGGCAGTCTCGCGCACTTGGTAAAGAACCGGACTGTGCCGGTTGGCGAAGAAATAAAATACGCAATTGAACAGGAAATGCTTGAGCAAGACTTGCACTCCAGAGGCTTAGTTTAATCACGAAGGCCGCTATTAACACCCAACTAAAATGGATCTCCCATGCCCGCCAAAATCTCACGCTCCACTTATGCGCAAATGTTCGGCCCCACCACGGGCGACCGTGTTCGGCTTGCCGATACTGATCTCATCATCGAGGTGGAGAAGGATTTCACCACCTATGGCGAAGAGGTGAAGTTTGGCGGGGGGAAGGTTATTCGTGACGGGATGGGGCAGAGCCAGGCGACGCGCGAGGAAGGGGCGGTGGATACCGTTATTACCAACGCGCTGATTGTGGACCATTCGGGCATTTACAAGGCGGATGTGGGCCTCAAAAACGGGCGCATCCATGCCATTGGCAAGGCGGGCAATCCGGATACGCAGCCGGGGATTACGATTATCATCGGGCCATCCACTGAGGCCATCGCGGGCGAGGGCAAAATTCTGACCGCTGGCGGCATGGATGCGCATATTCATTTCATCTGCCCGCAGCAGATTGACGAGGCGCTGATGAGCGGCGTGACGACGATGCTGGGCGGCGGGTCCGGCCCTGCGCATGGGACGCTTGCCACCACTTGCACGGGCGCATGGCACATTGAGCGGATGATTGAGAGCTTTGACGCTTTCC
>JANPBE010000147.1:0-2286 GCA_031430295.1 Phyllobacterium sp. | reverse complement strand
CTGATTTCCCGCCAGCGCGCTCCTGTAATGGACACCAGTCGGGATGAATGAGGACTAAAATGTCTGACTATCGCAATACTCCGCTGCGCTCCGTGTCAAATACACAAGTGGGCGCCGATATTGATGAAGGCCTGCGCACCTATATGCTGCGCGTTTATAATTTGATGGCTGTGGGCCTCGGCATCACCGGCGTTAGTGCCTATGGTACTTACGCTTATGCTTTGAGCAATCCAGCTTTCGCGCAAGCCATTTATGGCGGACCGATGCGCTGGGTAGTGATGCTCGCGCCATTGGCACTGGTGTTTTTCCTAAGCTTCCGCATTAACACCATGAGTGTATCTACTGCCCAGACAACTTTCTGGGGTTATGCTGCTCTGCTTGGCGTGTCTTTGTCGTCGATCTTCTTGGTCTATACGGGCCAGAGCATCACACAGACGTTCTTCATCACTGCCACAACCTTTGGCGCGATGTCGCTTTATGGTTACACAACGAAGAAAGATCTGACGAGCTGGGGTTCATTCCTGTTCATGGGTCTGATAGGTATTTTGATCGCTTCCGTGGTTAATATCTTCTTGGCATCATCCGCTATGAGTTTTGCCATCAGCGTGATTGGTGTTCTGGTGTTCACAGGCCTCACAGCCTACGACACGCAGAAAATCAAGGAAGGCTACTATGAGGCCGATGACAGCGATACCGCTGGTCGCAAGGCAATTATTGGTGCGCTGAATCTCTACCTTGATTTCATCAACCTGTTTATCATGTTGTTACGTTTGGTTGGCGATCGTCGCTAGTCACGAGTAGTCAGTGGAATTGGAAAAGGCGGCTTTTGAACTGACCCCATAAAGTTGGACGGTTTGCGTTTATATGGTTACGGACTGAGTTCTGTATTGTACAGGGCTCAGTCCTTTTAGTTTCAGTTTGATGCGATGGTTATTGTAGTAGTGGATGTAGCTTTTGATGCCCTCTTGGAGGGATTTGATGCTTTCAAATTTGTTGAGGTAGAAGAACTCGGATTTAAGGGTTGCAAAGAAGCTTTCCATGGCGGCGTTGTCGAGGCAGTTTCCTTTGCGTGACATGCTTTGAGGAAGCCCGTGTTTTTGCAAAGTGTGCTGGTAGGCACGCATGTGATATTGCCAGCCTTGGTCTGAGTGCAGGATCGGGCGCTCGTGTTGACCAAGCCGGGCCAGTGCGCTTGTCAGCATGGTTTCGACGAGTTTGAAGACCGGCCGCCTTGCCGTTTCAAAGGCGATGATCTCGCCATTATACAGGTCCATAACCGGCGATAAATACAGCGTCTCACCCGCTACATTAAACTGACTGACATCTGTCACCCATTTCTGGTTCTTCGCTCCAGCGCTAAACTGGCGTTGGAGAAGATCGGGCTGAGTTGCGCAGATATTGGACTTATAGGAGCGGTATTTTTTTGGCCTGACCAGAGACTTGAGCGCCAGCTTGCCCATCAAGCGTTGAACCGTTTTGTGATTGACCATATGGCCGAGCCGGCAAAGCGCAGCTGTGATGCGCCGATAGCCATAACGGCCCTTATGCTGTGCAAAAATACTCTCAATCCGCTCCATCAGCGTGGCATGCTTATTGTCCAGCGATGCCACTTTTTGTCGGTAATAGAACGTGCTACGGGCCAGCCCCGCCAGTTTCAACAGGGCAGCAACCGGATAGTGCGGCCTTAACTCTTCGACAATCCGCGCTTTTGTAGCGCTCGTTTGGACAGAGCTAAGGCCTCCAGTTTTTTTAAGTATGCGTTCTCCATCCGCAGATAATTCAATTCGGAAAGCAAGTCTTCGCGCGTGCGTGAGGCGTCTTTTTGTGAAGTCGCGCTAAGATCAAGTGTTGGATCAGGTTTGATGGTGATCATGGATTTGGGTCTGCCAGATTTAGGTCTGCCACGTGCGCGCGGTGCCAAAGCATCGATCCCGCCGCGCTGATAACTTGCCTCCCAGTATGTAAGACATCCGGCACTGCGAATATCAAACAGCGCCGCCGTCTCCAATCGGGATAACCCTTCATCCCACATCCGGCGCAAAACCGAAAGCTTGAACTCAGCGCTGTAATGGCTGAACTTTTTGGTCAGTCCTGCAACACCATGAATGCGGTAAACCGCAACCCATTTGCGAACCGCCTCCTCGCGAACGCCAAACAAGTGGCCAACAGCCTCGTAACCCAAATCACCAACAAGATAGCGCTCAGCCACCGAAACTTTGAACTCAAACCCATATTTGCTCATGGAAAACCCCGAAAGTTGGTGTCCAACTTTCGGGGGTCAGTTCA
>JANPBE010000146.1:0-18390 GCA_031430295.1 Phyllobacterium sp. | reverse complement strand
GTCTTGCATTAAGAAAAATGGTGCGCGGACATTGACGGCGAACATCTGGTCAAACAATTCCGGCGATGTGTCGAGGATCGTGCCACGGTCGGTAATTGCGGCGGCATTGACCAGCACATCAATACGGCCAAAGGCCTTGTCGCAGGCGTCAATCACGGCGCGGCAATCTTCGACATTGCCAAGATCGGCCTTACAGTAAACAATGTTGATGCCGCTGGTGCTGGCAATTTCTGCCGCCTTAGCCTCGCCCTTGGTGCTGTTACGCCCGCAAATGACGATGCCTTTTGCGCCGCGCTGAGCCAGCAATGTGGCTATCGCCGCGCCCAACCCCTGTGTACCGCCGGTAACAACAGCTACCTTGCCTTCAAATTGCTTGTTCATGCTTCCCTCCAAATTCATGTCAATTTCTTAGCGGCTTGGGCATCCAGCGCCTCACTGAACTTTTCATTGCTCCACCCGCCGTCCAATGCCTCGTGGAATAGTTGAGCCATGGTCTTTGGTGCAAGGCCACCAATGGGTGGGTCGCGGTCCAGATTAGTTGGAAACGCATAGCCTTCGGCACATGAGGCAATAGCTGCATTCACCTGCACTGCACTGAGATTTGCGGACTTCAATCCAGGAAACAGCGCTTTGGACATGGACACTCTATCAACGCTTTCCATGGCGCGGCCATAGGCTGATGACACTTGAAACAGATTGACCATGCGCTTGATATCAGCGGATTTATTGGTTCCCGCAGCATGCAAAAGCGCAGGCGAGAAGAACAGCATATCGCCTTTTTCAAGCGGCAGCTGCACATGGTTTTTATTGAAAAATTCCTGAAACTCCGGACGGTTCATAGCCAGATAACCAGCATCATAGGCCTGACTGAAAGGCAGCAACAGTGTTGGACCTGCAATCATCGGCGCATCGACATGGGCAATTGCGCCTTGCAATGTCAGCTGCGGCGAAAATAGCTGCACATGGCGCGGATAGCGCTCGATGTCAGCGGCGGTCTGAAAGCCTAAATGATAGTCTCGGTGCGCAGATTGCGCCGCGCCGCCGGGGTTCACCACATTCAGCTGCGCCGTCATTTGATAATAAGGCCCGAGCCACGCCTCGCTAATCAGCCCCAAAATCACATTGCCGTAGTAGGCCGCGAAGTTTGCAGGATCTTTCAGGCAATGCTTTTCCAGCGAGTTCCAAATGCGGTCGTTGGCGCCGGGCTTGGCAAAATGATCGCCGCCGCCAGTGCCCTTTTGGCGCTGCTCAGAAATTAATTCGCGAAAAATATCACTGGCCCGATCAATTATCGCCATATCAATCTCGGCCTTTTTCAAGACCAGAACGCCGGGGCCCGACATCATCACGGTAACCCATTCTGCCATCACAGACTTGCGGCCCTCCGGCGTCATGATCGCACTGCGAATGGCATCGCAGTCGTATATCACCACGTTTTTCACAACGCTTGCGGCATGAGGATAGTCGGCCAGATCAACAGTCTGATCGATTAGGGCTTTCAAGTCTTCAACACGGCACTCATCGGCATTGAGATAGATTTCAGCAGCGCGGCGCGCGGTTAGAGCTTGGCTTTTCATGGACTAACACTCCCTGTCTCTCATGAAGTTCTAGCCGTGACCTTACGTGGCTTTCACGCTCATGCTATTGGGCAAGTCCATCAAAAATCCATCAAATTGGAAAATCATGCCGCACCATTTTCTCGTCAAAGACATTGCCCATCAGGCCGGACTTTCCACCGCAACTGTGGACCGTGTTTTGAATGGTCGCGACGGCGTGCGCCGGCAAACGCGGCTGCGTATTGAGGCGGCGATAAACGAACTGGAGCGACAAGAGGTAAACCTTTCACGCACGGGCAAAAACCATGTCATCGACATTGTGATGGAAGCACCAGACCGCTTTTCAAATGAAGTGCGCGAGGCGTTTGAAAGTGAAGCTGGCGCTTTTCACCCCGCACTATTTCGCCCGCGTTTTCAGTTTGCCGAACGCATGGACCATCAAGCATTTGCCGCCCATCTGGATCGTATCCGGTTGCGCGGCAGTGATGGCGTCGTCATCAAGGCTCCTGACGTCAAAGAGGTCAGGGCGGCAGTTGAACGGCTTGCGGGAGCGGGAATTCCGATCTTCACCTTCGTTACTGATCTGCCCGGATCAAGCCGCTTGTATTACGCAGGCATGGACAACCGCGCTGCTGGCTGCACGGCCGCTTATCTGCTGCATCTGACTTTGGGCGAATCGGGCGGACGCATTTTGGTGACGCTTTCTTCCATTCAGTTTCGTGGTGAAGAGGAGCGTGTTGCTGGCTTTCGCGATGCCCTGCGCCAGCAATACCCCAAGTTGTCGATGGTAGAAATTTCCGAGGGCTTTGGCCGCGACAAGCAGACTGGCACATTGGCAAGCGCCGCATTGGCGGGTGACTTGGATATTTGCGCGGTCTATTCCGTTGGTGGTGGCAACCGTTCACTGCTGGATGCTTTCAGCCAAGGCAACAGGCCTTGCCAGGCTTTTGTCGCCCATGATCTTGATGCGGATAATCGCGCGCTTCTTGCCGAGCGGCGTATCAATTTTGTACTGCATCATGATTTGAAAACCGACGTCCGCAACGTCTATCGTTTGTTGCTGGAACAACAGCGGTTGCTGGTACCACCAAAATCACCACCGCTGTCCGAGATCGGCATTTTCACGCCGTTCAATATTCCTGTTTGAATGCAGTCAGAAATTCCGCGCCATAGAAATGCCGCGACGCCTGTTAGAAAATCTGTTGAGATTGTACGGACCGAAAAGAATGCGCCCGTTGAATGCCAATTTAGATCCATTTGTTCATCATCCCGCTTTGCGCGATTTGATCAGTGATCCAGATAAATCCTTTTTTCGCAATTTCAAACCGTCTGACCTTGATGAGCGAATGAAGGCGATGGATATGCCTGATGGCTGGCGCCATAGTGATGTTGAGGTTGAAGACGCGCGATTGACATATCTGGCAGGGCGTCTGGACCAAGATCTTTGGATTTTTGCGTATGGGTCGCTGATGTGGGATCCGGCGTTCAAATTTGCCGAAGTGCGCCGCGCCCATGCGCCAAAGCACGCACGCAAATTTATCCTCAAGGACACCATTGGCGCACGAGGTACGCCGGAGATTCCCGGCCTGATGGCCGCGCTTGATGACGGAACGGGCTGCGACGGTTTGGTATTTCGTATCGCTAAAGACGAGGCCGAACATGAGTCTGGTGTGTTTTGGCGACGTGAATTACTGGGCCATGCCTACCGCCCGGCGTTTGCCAAAGTCAGCACCCACCTCGGTGATGTCGAGGCGTTGACGGTTATCGCCAACCATGAGGCAGACGTGATCCGGCCTGACCTCACCCGCGAGGAGCAGATCCGCTATATAGCAACAGGTAAAGGCTTTTTAGGAACAAGCATGGAATACCTTGAAAACATCGTGGCACATTTTGAAGTTATGGGTATTGATGATAGCGAGGTATCGCAATTGCTCGCGGGGGCAAGACGTTACATTGCCTCGTCAAATAAATGAAAAAGGCGGGGTTTCCCCCGCCTCCCAAATTTGCAAATTGATCTTGTGTCCGTTACTTCCAGTCGCGAATATCCACAAAATGTCCGGCAATAGCCGCAGCCGCTGCCATCGCTGGCGAGACCAAATGAGTGCGGCCCTTGAAGCCTTGGCGGCCTTCAAAGTTGCGGTTTGATGTGGACGCGCAGCGCTCGCCCGGTTTCAAACGGTCATCATTCATTGCAAGGCACATAGAGCAGCCCGGCTCCCGCCAGTCAAAGCCAGCCGCCTTGAAAATCACATCAAGACCCTCGGCTTCCGCCTGCTCTTTGACCAGACCAGAACCTGGAACGATCATCGCGCTGATAGTCGAGGCAACAGTCTTGCCCTCAACCACCTTAGCAACTTCACGCAAGTCTTCGATGCGGCCGTTGGTGCAGGAGCCGATGAACACGCGGTCCGGCTTAATATCCGTGATCTTGGTGCCAGGTGTCAGGCCCATATATTCCAGCGCGCGCCACTTGGAGGTGCGCTTGTTTTCATCCGCAATATCATCCGGATTTGGCACTTCGCCGTTGATTGAAATCACATCTTCTGGCGATGAACCCCATGACACGATAGGCGGCAATTTGGCAGCATCCAGCACCACGATCTTGTCGTAATGAGCGCCTTCTTCTGTGAACAGCGTCTTCCAATATTCAACGGCTTGGTCAAAGGCTGCACCCTTCGGTGCGCGTGGCTTGCCTTTGATATATTCAAATGTCTTTTCGTCCGGCGCGATGAGGCCAGCGCGTGCGCCGCCTTCAATGGTCATGTTGCAAACAGTCATGCGGCCTTCCATCGACAGGGCGCGAATGGCATCGCCGGCAAACTCAATCACATGGCCGGTGCCGCCCGCTGTGCCGATTTCGCCGATGATCGCCAAGATGATGTCCTTGGCGGTCACATGGTCTGGAAGCACACCATCAACACGCACCAGCATGTTTTTGGCTTTCTTTTGGATCAGCGTTTGGGTCGCCAACACGTGCTCGACTTCAGATGTGCCAATGCCGTGTGCCAATGCGCCAAATGCGCCATGGGTGGAGGTGTGACTATCGCCGCACACGATGGTCATGCCCGGCAGTGTGAAGCCTTGTTCAGGACCAACAATGTGCACGATGCCCTGGCGCAAATCGTTTTGATCGAAATACTCGACGTTAAAATCGGCAGTGTTCTTGGCCAGAGCTTCAACTTGAATGCGGCTTTCCTCATTCTTGATGCCAAGCTTGCGGTCCGGCGATGTCGGCACATTATGATCGACCACGGCCAGCGTCTTTTCAGGGTGGCGTACCTTGCGGTTCGTCAGACGCAAAGCTTCGAATGCTTGCGGCGAGGTCACTTCATGGACCAAGTGGCGGTCGATATAGAGCAGCGACGTGCCGTCTTCCTGCGTATCGACCACATGGTCAGCGAAGATTTTATCGTAAAGCGTTTGGGGAGCTTTTGTGGACATATTTGTCATCCATTTTGATATTTTGAATCAGGTGTTGCGAAGTTTTTAAGACTTCGACTGGCGGCTGCAAGTCATAGAGCCGGAAAGCCGCGCAAAAAATCGCGCAGGCAAGCGCTTATGGTCCTGAAGGACAAAAGCATTGCATGTCGAGTTTATTGGCGAAAATTTCATGAGGGGTCCAATATCAGTATTTTACGAAGCGGGCAATGATGTGAAATTGCTCACGGACAGCTATAGCCAAACTTTATAACCTCGCCATACGCCTCCATCATCAACGCGGATGATGGTGACGACGCGCTGCAATTCGGTTATCAAGCGCAACACAACGCGAGCCTCACCATGACATTCATCCCAGACACAGCCATCATTCTGCAATTCGCCATCGCCTCCGTCCTGCTCACGCTCACACCGGGGCCGGACATGACATTGTTTATCGGGCGCGCTTTGTCTGATGGACGGGCAGCAGGGTTTGCTTGTTTCATCGGGGCGTCCACGGGCATTTTGGTGCATACGATTTTGGTGGCGCTGGGACTATCGGCTTTGATTGTGGCTGCGCCCGCAGCATTTATGGCGCTGAAAATTGTTGGTGCGGGCTATTTGGTGTGGCTGGCCTATCAGGCGCTGCGCTATGGCTCGGCGTTTAAGACGGAAGCTGGCGCGAAGAGCGAGAAGACCTTGTTCAAACATTGGGCAACGGGCATTGGCATCAATTTATTGAACCCCAAGATCATCATATTTTTTATGACGTTTCTGCCGCAGTTCGTCACCGTGGGTGATCCTCATGCGACCGGCAAGCTGATATTTCTGGGTGTGCTCTTTATCTTTATTGCCGTGCCGCTGACGATACCGATGATTTTGGCGGCGGAGAGTTTTTCAGGCACTTTGAAGAGAAACCCGAAGGTGACGCGCGTGGTGGACTATTTGTTTGCTGGTGTTTTCTCGGCGTTCGCGCTTAAGATTCTGACGGCTCAGACAAAGTAACTCTTCCGGCGCTGCGTCCGGCGATTGCCCAATAGATGGTGCCGAATATCACGCCTGAAGCTACGATAATCAGCACAACGCCTGAAGGCGGTGTGGCAAAGCTATTGGCATCGGCGCGTCGCGATATGGCCACCAGCGCCACCGCAATGCCACTAAGCGCATGAAACAGCCACGAGCGCTTGGCCAGATATTCGCTGATGAGCGCGACCAGCATGGCGGGCAGAAACGTATAGTAAGCGACGAATGCGGCGAGCAGCGGCGTTGAAATGCCAGCGGCCAGATGCACGAAATTTTGAAACTCACTATTGCCCACCTCGCCATGAGACAGCGCGCCCCAGATGAGAAATATCATAAACTCCGACGCGCCGATGGCGGCAGAGAGAAAGGCGATTGTGATGAGGAAAAAGCGGATGATGTAGGAGATGAAGCGGGTCATGGGGTTGTTTTCCATGCGCCGGAATGCTTGCCTGCGATGGTCCAGTAAGTGAGGCCGCCGAGGAGGCCGAAGAGTAGTGCAAGCAAAAAATCTACCAAGAGTATAAAGAAATAATTATATGCAGCGGTGTTTTTGAGTGTCTCATGGGCATAGGAAAAAATTGATGCGTCAATCCAGAGCGTTATCGCCTGAATTATTATTCCTATTACCAAACCGGAAATTGCGAAAAATTGAATGTTGGTGATTTTTTTGCGCTGCGCTAGAATTACTAAGGGAAACGCCAATGGCAATCCAATAAGACCGACGATTTTTGCCAAAAAAAGACAACGAAAAAGCGACAGCGTTTTTATTCCATCGTAGATTTCATAGCGAATTCCATTTGCTTCGCCGGTAAGCGCACCGTGAAAAAGCAAAACATTTGCAATCACAAATCCTGATGCGGCTAGAACGCAGGTAATACCGTAGCCTATTGCTGCCCGAACGAAAAATGACGCTGAAGCGTTCATTGTTTCCAACTGCCTGAGCGTTTGCCTGCAATTGCCCAGTAGGTGAGGCCGCCGAGGAGCCCGCCGATTAGCGAGCCGATGAGGGTCATAGGTGCAGCGAAAATGCCGCCGATAAAGGTGTAGGCGATGAGTTGGGCCAAGATAGCGGTGAAAAATCCGGCGATGCCAAACCAGTATTTGCGTTTTTCGTTTCGATATTCGGCGATGATGACGGAAATCAACCAGCCGGGAAGTGCGAACATAGCCGTGTAGAACGCGCCGAAAAGCAACATCTGCACTATATCTTGCAGCGTTTTATAGGCTGAACCCCAAGCGCCATTGTCTGGAAACACAGTGGGAATGAAGATGACAAGAACAGTGATGGTCGCGGCAACTTGCACGGCCAGTGCGTAGCTAAGCACCATGAGGAAGACATGAATGAGGAGAGGGCGGGTCATTCCTCGCCATGCCCCGCTATCATCATGGCTTCAAACGCCATGCGGTCCACTTTGCGCATGCGCTCGGATTCGGATTTTAACTGGCCGCAGGCGGCGAGGATGTCGCGGCCTCGGGGCGTGCGGATGGGGGAGGCGTAGCCGGCTTCATTGATGAAATCGGCGAACTTTTCGATCTCTGTCCATGACGAGCATTCATAGGCCGAACCCGGCCATTTGTTGAACGGGATGAGATTGATTTTGGCTGGTATGCCCTTGAGCAATTTAATCAATGCTCTTGCATCAGCAATCGTATCATTGACGCCCTTGAGCATGACATATTCAAACGTGATGCGGCGCGCGTTGGAAAGGCCGGGATAATTGCGGCAGGCTTCCAGAAGTTCGGCCAGCGGATATTTCTTGTTGATCGGCACCAGCACGTCGCGCAGTTCATCGCGGGTGGCGTGGAGCGAGACAGCGAGCATAACGCCGGTTTCTTCGCCCATTTTCTCAATCATCGGCACAACGCCGGAGGTGGACAGCGTGATGCGGCGCTTGGATAGTGCCAGCCCGTCGCCATCGGAGAAAATCAGCAGCGCATCGCGCACGTTATCGAAATTATACAGCGGCTCGCCCATGCCCATCATCACGATGTTGGTTACGAGCCGGCCTTCGTTGGGCACAATCGCGCCTTGCGGCGTGTCAGTGTGCGGGAAGTCGCCGAGGCGGTCGCGGGCGACCAGCACTTGGGCCAGAATTTCTTCAGTGGTGAGATTGCGCACCAGCTTTTGCGTGCCCGTGTGGCAAAACGTGCAGGTCAGCGTGCAGCCGACTTGGGACGAAACGCAAAGCGTGCCGCGCCCCTCTTCGGGGATGTAGACGGTTTCAATCTCGACCGGACGCCCTGCGCCGCGCGGGGGAAAGCGGAACAGCCATTTGCGCGTGCCATCATTAGAGATTTGCTCTTCCACCAGCTCCGGGCGGGCGATGGTGAAATGCTCTTTGAGCGTTACCAGCAAATCCTTAGAAATATTGCGCATATTGGCAAAATCAGACACGCCGCGCACATACAGCCAATGCCACAGCTGCTGAACACGCATTTTAATCTGGCGCTCGGGGATGCCGACTTTGAGCAAAGCCTCGCCCATCTGCGCACGCGTGAGGCCAATCAACGATGGCTTTTCGCTTATCGCAGGGCGCAATGCGTCGCGTGTTTCGGGGGCGGTGAGGTCGATAGAGGTCGTCATGAAATTCCAAGGCCATTTGTTGCTAGGTGCAATTTTGCAATGCCTCTAGCATTGAATGCCGGATAAATCACGCGGGAATAGTGAGGCGTTTCTGTGCAGATTTTATCCAAGCTAAGAACAGAGGATATCTACTAAGGCGGTGAAGACAAATGCCCTCACCGCCACATTATCTATTTCACTTCGATTGTTATCACATCGGACACAATAGGTTTATTGTGCGGGATGTGATCCTTGTCGCCAAGTACCAATTGTAGTGTGTGCTTTCCTGGCTTTAGTTCAAGCGTAGTTTCGGTCTGGCCTTTGCCGAAGTGAATATTGTTTTCGTCTTTTATGATATTTGAATTGGCTTCTTCCACCCCATCCGGGCCCTTACCAAAGGGCTCACGATCCAACAGAAGATGGTGATGGCCGGAGTTTGCCTTCTCTGTTCCCGCTGGTACGATTTCCATTCCGGCAATGCCGAAACCTACCTTGACCGGGCTGGTGACTGTAGCGCCATCTTTAAGGTCCGCAAAAAAAACCTTGGCACCGTCGGCGGCCATGCTTTCGCCAGCATAGGTGTACGTTGTGCTGGCAAGTGTGAATAGCAGTGTTGAACCTAAGAAAAGTTTCATATCTGAGCTCCCTTTGAACCGGTTGACCACGGTAAAAGCTTGTGGCTGTGTATGAAACACGAGAGGTCATGAAATTATTCAAATTAACTGGAACAATAACGCGCGAAAAGAAATTGAACGGGGGCTGAAGCAGTTGTTTCCCCGATTATGGCGCTATTGTGTGGTGCTTACGGGCAGCCGTGACCGCGCCGATGATTTGGCACAATCAGCATGCCTGCGTGCCTTGGAAAAATATGACAAATATGAGGCCGGTACACGACTTGATCTTTGGATGTACAGATTGACGCAGCGCATCTGGTTAAATGAAATTCGAGCTGATGCGGTTCGGCATCGCGGTAATATGGTTCCAATTGATGATATTGAAATTCCTGACACAAAGTTGGATCCGGAATCGAATTTATTGATGCGGGAAGTGTTATTGGAGGTAATGACGTTGCCAGAGGCACAGCGGAGCGCCGTTACGCTCGTTTATGTGGATGGATTCAGCTACAAAGAAGCATCAGATATCTTGGATGTTCCGATTGGAACGATCATGAGCCGGTTGGCGGCGGCACGTGGAAAAATTGCCGGCAAGTACGGACGGGGTAAGGGCTAGGTTTTATGAACGCACCACGAAACTTTAATGCGGAACAGTTGACCGCCTATCTTGACGGAGAGGCCGCGCCCGCGCTTTGCCAAGCGATTGACTCTGCTTTGCTTGATGACCCCGATCTTCGTCGTCGGGTTGATGAATTAACAATACCCATCGGGGCCATTAAGACAGCTTTTGATGACATGCTGCTTTCGTCGCCCTCTGCTCCACGTTATTTGGATTCACGACAATCGGCCAATCAAAATTTGGCAAATATACTGCGGCCTGTTGCAGCCACTGCCGTGATTTGTCTGGCTCTGGGTTGGCTTATGGCTGGATATTTTTATCGTGAGAATCTTAATGATTGGCATAATTCAGTAGCCAAATATCAAACTCTTTACGTCAACAGCACGTTATCGCAGGTCAATCAAAGTCCAGCCTTAGCCGACGAAGAGTTGTCACGCGTGATGGCGGCACTTGGCAAGCCAGTTTCAACAGGCGTTTTGAACGATAGTCCAAATCTTACATACAAACGCGCGCAGATCCTAGGCTTTGAGGAGCGTCCGCTGGTTCAGTTGGCGTTCATTTCAAAAACAGGAGCTCCAGTGGCCCTATGCATCATCAAGAGCGGCAAATCTGGCGATAGTGAAATTTTGCCCGGAGAATATCTCGGTATGAGAACGGCAAGCTGGTCGAAAGGTGCTTATGAGTATTTTCTGATCGGCGGCAAAGATGCGGATATTATTAATGAGGCAGCCAAGGGTTTTTCCGCTAAATTATAATGCAAAATCACCAGCAACATTCGCACTCCAAAATATTTTGAAGCAGCGATCATTGTTGATTATTTGTTTTTGAAACTGGAGAATTAGGCCTACTTGCAAGTCTTGATCGCCGCCAATGCCTTAGAAATGCCTGACAGTGAGTAAGTATAGCCCGTTGGTGTGCCGCGCTTGGAGACGGCTTTGACGGACATGGCTTTGCCGATTTTCATGGCTGCCAGTAGCAATGGCTCCTCGGCGGCATTTTCCATCCAAGCGCTTTTACCGGAGGTGAACATGGTGAAGCTCTTGGCATCTACCGTAACGGTCACTTTTGATGAGGCCTGCAATTCATAACCCGCCATAAACTGCGGCTCGAAGGAGACATTCTGGCCGGGCTTCTGGCTGATCAAAAAGAAATTGTCGCCATGGTCCACCTTGTCCGGTGCCTTGGTTTTGGGTGTTGTTAAAACATAGCAGACCTTGCCACCGCCGGACTGATAGCCATAAGCGCCCCAATCTGTGAATTTGCCGATTTGGGTGGGAGCCTGCGCAAACGCGGCGCTCGAAAAAGCGGCGAATGCGGCAACGGCGATAAGACGAGATGTTCCACGCATGGAGATCATAAACCCTTGTTCAGACTGACTCTGGAAATAACCATAAACCAATCACGATATTTGATTCAATTTTGATGCATTTCTGGTTACTGAACCGTGAACATTGAGATGTTTTACTCCCGAAATGGGACATTCACTGTTGTCAGGTGTAATAATTGATGCCGTTAGCCAGCAGTGACGATAAATAGCGGCGGGAATTTGACGCGAAGCGCGAACTGTGGCCCGCTAGGTGACGTTGGTAAATCAATTGTGTGTGAGGAAGTCGCCGTGAAAATTTTGATTCTGGGGGCAGGAGGCATGGTGGGGCGTAAACTTACAGCCCGACTTGCTAAGACAGGCGAAATTGGCGGCGTGCAGATTTCGCATGTGACGCTGCATGATGTGGTTGCCGCCACGCCACCTATAACCGATTTCCCCGTTGTCAGTTTGGCGTCAGATTTTTCGGGCGAAGGCGTGGCAAACGGATTGATTGCCAACCGGCCCGATGTGATCGTCGTGCTGGCCTCAATTGTTTCCGGCGAGGCGGAGCAGGATTTTGAAAAGGGCTACCGCATCAATTTGGATGGCACGCGCCTGTTGTTGGAAGCCATCCGCCTTGCGGGTAACGGATACCGGCCAAGGGTGATCTTCTCCTCCTCCATCGCGGTGTTTGGCGCACCGTTTCCGGAAATCATAACGGATGAGTATTTCACCACGCCGCTGACAAGCTACGGTACGCAAAAGGCGATTTGCGAGCTGCTGATTAGCGATTATACGCGGCGCGGGTTTGTGGATGGTGTGTCGCTGCGCTTCCCGACCTTGGTGGTGCGTCCCGGCCTGCCAAACAAAGCGGCCTCCGGCTTTTTCTCCAATATTATTCGCGAGCCATTGGCGGGTAAATCCGCCGTGCTGCCGGTTGGCCTCGATGTGCGCCATTGGGTGGCCAGCCCGCGCGCGGCGATTGACTTTATCGTTCAAGCAGCTTCGATGGATTTGGCCGCGATTGGCCCGCGCCGCAATCTGAATATGCCGGGGCTGTGCGTCTCGGTTGGGCAAATGATTGACGGGCTGCGCGATGTTGCTGGGCAAAGGGCGGTGGATTTAATACACTATCAGCCGGATGAATTTATTCAGAAAATCGTGGCCGGGTGGCCGGTGAATTTTGATGCCAAGCGGGCGCAGGCACTGGGCTTTGAAGGCGATAGTGACTTTGTCTCGATTATACGCGCCCATATCGACGATGAGCTTGTTGACGATAGGCTTGACGGGCGGCTACTCTAACATCCAAAACTCGAATGTCAGGACGGACAAAATCTCGAAAAGCATGCCCATAGTTGCCAAAGGACAGGAACGATTTGCCCTGCTTGTGGAGCGCGTTGTCCAGCATCAGGATCGCGGCGCATTTGGCGAACTGTTTGATCATTTTGCCCCGCGGCTCAACGCATATTTGATGCGGCTCAGCCTAGAGCGCAGCGCGGCGGAGGAACTTACTCAAGAGGTGATGATTGTACTCTGGCAGAAGGCGGCGCTGTATGATCCGGCAAAATCATCGCTTTCAACATGGCTGTTTCGCATCGCCCGCAACCGGCGGATTGATTTGAAGCGCCGGGACCGCTCCAGCCTACTTGATCCGCATGACCCCGTATTTCAGCCTGAACCTGAAGAACAAGCCGATGTGGCGATGGATAATCGTGAGCGTGAAGCGCGGGTTCGCGCCGTGATGGCAGATTTGCCGCCGGAGCAGCGGGTTCTAATTACCGAAGCGTTCTTTATCGGGCTTTCGCACAGTGAGATTGCCGAAAAAAACAACCTGCCGCTTGGCACGGTAAAATCACGCATCCGACTGGCATTTGCGCGGTTGCGCAAAGCCATTGAGGGCGACAACATGATCGATGTTAATTAGCTTTCGAGCTTATCCTTCAGCGCATCCTGCGCCGTTTGCCGGTGGGCAGGGGTGATATAGCCGCGCACAGCCGTAATAGCGGCGGTCAACACAGCCACATCGTCTGTAAAGCCAAACGCGATGAAAAAATCCGGGATGGCGTCAATCGGCAGGACGAAATAGGTCAGAGCGCCAAGCAGTATCGCCCGCACGCGGGTCGGCGTTTTAGAATCAATCGCGCAGAAATAGGCAGCTACCAGTTCGTCAAGAAAAGGAATGGACCGCGCGGCGCGTTTTAGCGTGCTCCAAAAGTCCCTCTTAACACGCCCCTGCTTTTCATCATCATCGGGACCAAGAATATCGCCGTGCAGAATTTTATCCACATCACCCTCCATACGTTCTCAGATGTATGCATGACCAAATGTCACTTCAAGCGGTGGTGGCAATAAATCGGGAGGCAGCCTTGTCGATTTTCAGCGCGAGCTTTTCGTCCAATTCGCTCAAGCCATCGACAGAATGCGTGGAAAGCACAATGTCCACACGCTTATAGACATTGGTCCATTCTGGATGATGATCGAGTTTCTCAGCTTCAAACGCGACTTCTGTCATAAAGGCAAAGGCTTCGCGGAAGTTTTTGAAGCCGAACGATTTACCGATGGCGTCGCGGGCCGATAATGCGCCCCAGCCAGAAAGCTTTGAAAGCAAGGTTTTGATTTCGTCGGGTGAGAGTTTGGTTGTAGGCATGATTTGGCTCCTGACGAAGTTTATAGACATGTGGGACTTATATCGCTTTTCGATGGTGAATCAAAATAGTTCGACTATCAAACGGCTTTCCACTGCCACACGACGGTCCTGCGCACATCTTGGTCTTCCAACGCGCGGGTGACGGTAACCTGATGCGCTGATAGCTCACTGAGCCGGTCCTTCGGCAAATAAGAACGACCGGGATCGCCTACCAGCACCATCGCACCACGCTTTGCTAGCGCATCAAACCATGGGATAAGACTGGCGCTCATAACGCGGTCGTAGAACACGTCGCCAGCGAGAACCACATCCCAGCCTTGGTCGGTTGCCAAGCAGTCCATGCTGCTGAAATCCAAGGTCACATTGTTGATTGCCGCATTGAGGGCAACCGCCTCTCCGCAAAAGGGATCAATATCGCTGGTCAAAACCGAAGTTGCGCCAGCCATTTTCGCAGCAATGCCAACAAGGCCGGACCCAGTGGCAAAATCCAGCACGCGCTTATCCTTCACGCATTCCGGATGATCCAAAACATGGCGAGCAAGTCCTTGGCCGCCTGCCCACGCGAATGCCCAGAAAGGCGGTTGCAAACCATCTGCTTGCAGTTCGTTTTCAGTCTTATGCCATAAATCATGCGCTTCGTCGGCAACATGAAGGGAGATTTCAGGCACATGCGGGCAGGGTAAAATGCTGGTATTTTCGAGAATAAAGCGCCGGTAATCCGGTATCATTTCGGAGCCGGAACCAATCCACCCATACGGCAGATTTCGTTCCATTCATCTGGTGACACCGGCTGCACGGATAGCCGTGTGCTAACCACCAGTGGCATCTTTTCCAGCACCGGATTGACCTTGCAGTCATTGCGCGTCACGGCCTTTGGCATATCGCAAACGGCTTTGATATCCACGCAATCCCAGCGCGGATCGTCCTTGGCAGTCGAATCGGGATGCGACAGCGCTGTGACTTCGGCAATGCCAACGATCTCAAGGCCGATGTTGGAATGGTAGTAGAATATTTTCTCGCCGATTTTCATCTGCCGCATATTATTGCGCGCCAGATAGTTGCGGATGCCATGCCACTCGCTGCCGCCGTCGCGCTTTAGGTCTTCGAATGAATAAACATCCGGCTCAGATTTCATCAACCAATAAGCCATTTACGCTGCCTCAGGATTTTTGAATACCCAGTTCCACGGCTTGATTTCAACGGACGAAAAGAGCCCTGCCTTGGCATAAGGATCCTGCGCCGCAAGTGCCGCCGCGCCAGCCTTATCTTCAGCCGAAATAATCACCAAACTGCCGACAGGCTTGCCGTCATCGCCTAAAAACGGACCAGCGGCTTTTAGCGTATCACCAAGACCGGTGAGAAAGGCCATATGATCGGGGCGCGTATCCAGCCGCACTTGCAAATGGTCGGGCTTGTCGGTGCAGATGAGGGCAAATAGCATTTTTAATACCTTACGTTTCGCGTTTCAGCGGTCTTGATAGCAGCGCGGCGACAGCCTCGCCAATGGAAAGTGTGCGGCTCAAAATATGCGATGTCGCGGTGATAATCGGCGCTTCAATGCCAAGGCGCTTGGCCTCGGTCGCAGCGATATGAGCGGTTGCCACGCCTTCGGCCAGCGAGCGGTGTTCAAGGCTCTCGCCGCGCCCCAGCGCCACACCATAGGAAAGATTGCGTGATTGGGCAGACGAGCAGGTGAGGATAAGATCGCCCAGCCCTGAAAGCCCCATCAGCGTTTCTGATTTTGCGCCTAAGGCTTCTCCGATACGGCGCAGCTCGACAAACCCGCGCGTAATCAACGCTGCTTCCGCGCTGGCACCAAGACCTTTGCCGCGCACCGCGCCAGCGGCAATTGCCAGTACATTTTTCAAGGCCCCGCCGATTTCAACGCCGGTGAGATCATCGCTGGAATAGCATCGCAGTGCAGCTGTCGAGAGTTGTTCAGCCCACTTTGCGGCATAACCGGCATCATGGGCGGCAACCGTTACCGCCGTTGGCAGACCCCGCGCGACATCAATGGCAAAGCTCGGGCCGGAGAGTGCACCGATTGGATTATCCGGCAAAACATCCGCCGCGACTTTTGACATCAATAGGCCGGACGATTGTTCGATTCCCTTGGCGCATAGCACCACTGGCACGCCTTGCGGTATGTGATGCGCGATAGAAGAAAGCCCGTCGCGCAATTTTTGCGCCGGGATTACCGCCAGTATCAGTGACGCATCGGAAAGCGCTTCGATGGCATCGCTGGTGGCGTGAAGTTTTGTGTCAAACATCAAATCCGGCAAATAGCGGGCGTTGCTGCGGGTCATGTTGATTTCATCCACGATGCTTTGGTCGCGCCCGAACAAGATTGTGCGCTTGCCAGCG
The DNA here is from genome assembly GCA_031430295.1 of Phyllobacterium sp. Lineage (GTDB taxonomy): Bacteria > Pseudomonadota > Alphaproteobacteria > Rhizobiales > Rhizobiaceae > JANMEX01. Next base: position 2,281 of record JANPBE010000146.1, on the reverse strand, counting down.
CGCGCCAGCCCGAGTGCCAAAGCCGTGCCCCATGCGCCTGCGCCCAAAACCGCGATGTGCTTCGTCATGCTTTTGGTCCCTTTTTGCCGGAGCCAAAACCACTGGCAGTTTCATCCAGTGGCCAGCGCGGACGCGGCGCTAGATCGAACCTGTCAGACTGGCCAAGCGCCAGCCTTTCACACGCCGCCCATGCGATCATCGCGGCATTGTCTGTGCACAGATTCATTGGCGGCGCGATGAATGCAAAACCGTGCTTGGCGGTGAGCCCCAGCAACACTCCGCGCAGCCGCTGATTTGCCGCCACACCTCCTGCAACCACCAAGGCTGGCTCAGCAATATCCGGGAATTGATCCCTGAACTTGTTGAGACTTTTAGCCAGCCGCTCTTCCAATGTCTGCGCCACAGCCTCTTGAAACGAGGCGCAAATATCTGCCACATCTTGCTCCGTTAGCGGACTGATATTTTCTGCCGCTTGGCGCACGGCGGTTTTGAGGCCTGAAAACGAAAAGTCCGGACGTGCCTCGCCGCGCATCGGACGAGGGAAAGCAAAACGTGTCGCATCGCCCATTTTGGCGCGGCGTTCTACCTCAGGACCACCGGGCCACGGCAGGCCAAGTAGCTTGGCTGTCTTATCAAATGCCTCACCCAGCGCATCGTCGATTGTGGTTGCCCAGCGCTCGTATGAACCAACGCCTTTGACCAGCAAAACTTGCGTATGCCCGCCGGAAACCAGCAGCATCAAATAGGGAAATGACGTTCCATCGGTCAAACCGGCGGTCAGCGCATGGCCTTCGAGATGGTTGATGCCTAAAAATGGTTTGCCGCTGGCGGCCGCTATGGCTTTTGCCGTCATCACGCCCACAATTAACCCGCCAACAAGGCCGGGGCCGGATGTAGCGGCGATGGCGTCGATTCCATCTAGCGAACAGTTTGCTTCGCTGAGGGCTTGTCGCACCATAGTCTCGATAATTTCTGCATGGGCCCGCGCCGCAATTTCCGGGACTACGCCGCCAAATTCGGCATGATCGTCAAACTGGCTATAAACGCAGTTGGAAAGTATCGTCCCGTCAAAAGGCCCAAGCCGCTCCACCACAGCGGCGGCAGTCTCGTCACAACTTGTCTCGATTGCCAGAACGCGCATTGGTAATTCGTCTCATGTTATGTTTGGTCGCAGTTACCCACTGTTGCCAGTGTTCACTTGTAGGAATAGAGGACAGCGGGAAAGCGCTATCACGGACTGTTTTTGGAATGCAAACGGCAAGCCGCACAAAATCTTATAAAATTGGCACACGCGGCAGCGCGTTGGCCTTGGCGCAAGCGCATGAAACCCGCGCGTGCCTGTGCGCAGCGCATGGAATGCACGAAGAGCAGTTTGAAATTGTTGTCGTTTCCACCAGCGGTGACCGCATTCAAGACCGGCCTTTGTCTGAAGTCGGCGGCAAAGGGCTGTTCTCTAAAGAAATCGAAGACCTGCTGTTGTCCGGCGCCATTGATCTTGCAGTGCATTCCTCCAAGGATATGGCGACCACCTTGCCCGACGGCTTGGTTCTGGCCGCCTTCCTGCCGCGCGAAGATGCGCGTGATGCGTTTATCGGGCGTGAAGTGAAGCGCCTTACCGACCTGCCGCAGGGCGCGACCATTGGTTCGTCATCGCTGCGCCGCCAAGCGCAAATCAAGCATTTGCGGCCTGATTTGAATGTCGTGATGTTTCGCGGCAATGTGCAAACCCGTTTGAGGAAACTATCAGAGGGTCAAGTGGATGGAACGCTATTGGCACTGGCTGGACTAAAACGACTAGCGCTCGAACATGCCGTAACTGAAATCTTGAACGAGACGGAGTTTTTGCCAGCGCCCGGCCAAGGCGCGATCTGCATTGAAATCCGCGAGAATGACAGCGACTTGCAGGCGCTGGTTAAGCTTATTTCACACAAGCCAACCACACTGGCGCTGATGTGCGAACGGGCTTTCTTGAAGGTGCTCGATGGCGATTGCCGTACACCGCTGGCTGGCCATGCTTTGATTGAAGGCGAAAAGCTGTATTTCAAAGGCATGATTTTGAACCCTGATGGCACAGTCGTTCACGCGGTTGAAGATAGCGGTTTGGCAAGTGACGCCATCCAAATTGGTGAGCGCGCCGCGCGTAATATCCTTGAAAAAGCCGGCAAAGATTTCTTTGCCTCTTGGTCCTAACCCATGACAACGGTTCTCGTCACGCGGCCAGAACCCGGCGCTTCCAAGACGGCGCAAAGACTTGTAGCGCTTGGCTTTGATGTCCAAAAAC
>JANPBE010000145.1:0-2337 GCA_031430295.1 Phyllobacterium sp. | reverse complement strand
CAAAAGCTCAAAAAGACATACTCTCACTTGGTACAATTTGAATGACATGGTCCTTGTCTTCTCCGGCGAAAGCTGCGTCAACAGCTTATCGCGTTGGACCGGGTGAGACAGTAGAAATCAACATCTCATCCATACCCGATCATAACTTGCGTGCCGTGGTACAGGCGGACGGCACAATAGTAATTGCCGATGTAGGCTCAATCATGATTGCCGGCTTGACGCCGACTGAAATGCAGACGCGGCTGGAAACAGTGCTTCCAACGAAGTTGTTTCACGCGCGAACAAGTGATGGAAAGATGCAAACATACATCATTGCGCCGAGCGATATTACGTCTGGCGTTGTCACTTATGGCCCGGTCTATGTGACTGGAGCCGTTTTCAATCCTGGCGAAATGCCGTATCGGCCGCAGTTAACAACGCAGCAGGCTATCGCAGTCTCGGGTGGTCCGAGCCTGATACGTGGACGCGCCCCGCAGGGTGGCGGCGATCCGGTTGATCTGCAACGCGATTACCAATCCCTTTGGACCGAGTATCTCAAGGCGCATTATCACCGGGAACGTATCATGGCGGAAATGAAGGGGGTGGCAGAATTTGATTTGCGCGCTCCTGCAGGAACGCCGCTGCCTGAAAAACTTGCATCCACGATAGGCAACAGTGAAACCGAGGCGCTCAAATTGGCGCTAGAGGACAGACGGCGGGAACAGGCCTATTTGGAGGCTGGGGCGAAAGGTGCGAGCGAGCAAATAGATGTACTTTCCGAGCGTGAAAAGGTCGAGGCTGCCGCCGAGAAGGGTGACCAGCAGGATTTGGCAAAGGTCACGCAGCTTCTGAAAAATGGCAATCTAACAAATGATCGCGTCTCTGAAATTCGTCGCTCTCTACTAATCACATCAAGCCGCAGGCTAGAAACACTAGTGGAGCTCATGCGCGAACGGAACCGGAGATCAGACACTGAGCGAAAAATTGAGCAAAGCCAAAATCAAAGAAAAACTAAATTACTCGATGATCTTCGCGACACTAGTGTTCTACTGGTTGATCTGGATGTGAGGCTTCAGGCCACTGGATCAAAGCTCCAAATGCATGACGTAGGCACAAGGGTTGAGCCGTCCATTGATAAATTAAGCCAACCGAAAATGACAATCATGCGCAAGGTGGATGGTCAGTGGCAAAAGTTGCCGGCCGATATGGAAACTGAACTATTGCCCGGTGATGTCTTGGAGGTTTTGCCTGCCGTTGCAACTGAACAGAGTTCGGCCAGCGTTCCGGTCACCCAAAACAAACTCGCAAGCGACATGCGTAGCGACAACAAGATTTCGATGAATTGACGAGGCGGTCACGGCACGTCAACGGCCGGAAGATAGCGTCAAAACAACGTCCATTACTCTCTGTTTGTAATACAGTCATTCGAACGAATGATGGCAAATTGGGCATTGTAGTTAAGAGTTGGGATGGTCATTTTTCGAATGGGAGCGGTTCTGGAAAAGGTGTTTTCCAGAGGTGCTTAATGTTTTTGTGAGTTCCCAATGAAAAAGCGCGCCAAGGCATTGGTAGGTCTCATGCCCCATTGTTTTTTAGATCGCTTCGATCCGAAAGGTGCAACTCATGGCAGACATATTTGGCACGAATAACGCTGACACGCTCAATGGAACGAGCCAAGCCGATCGCATTTACGGATTGGACGGGGATGACAAACTGTACGGTGGCACAGGGAATGATGAACTATACGGCGGCGCTGGCGAGGATACGTTACAAGGAAATGCTGGCGCAGACACAATGTATGGCGGCGCGGGCAACGATACATATTACATTGATGAAATCGGCGACATCGCCAGCGAAGAGCAAATAGCGGGTGTCGATGACGGTGGGAACGACCGCGTTTATAGCACAATTTCCTACACCTTGGGCAATTTTATCGAACGTGCCACGCTGTCTGGTAGTTTTGCAGGCTCTTTAACAGGAAATAACCTCGAAAACACACTCACCGGGAACGCAGCAGCAAATATCCTAAGTGGCGGCGGCGGCGCGGATTTTCTTTTCGGTGGCGACGGTGATGACAGGCTCATTGGAGGCGCCGGAATAGATCAACTTACTGGCGGCGCAGGTTCAGATACGTTCGTATTTGGTCCACCAAGTCCGACTACCGCTGACAAAGTAAAGGATTTTACCGTTGGTGATTTTGTTGGCATCAATGCCGCTGATTATGGGCTGGCGCTTGGTAGCGGCCTTGTGAGCAACGGATCTAACCCTTTGGTATTGGATCCAAGTTATTTTGCCACAATATCCGGGGCTACCAATATTCAAGGTACTGTTTCCGGTCACGGTCAGTTTTTGTTTAAT
>JANPBE010000144.1:0-2942 GCA_031430295.1 Phyllobacterium sp. | reverse complement strand
GAGCGCGCGCGGCAAGGTACTGTTACGGGCATGGCGATCTATCAAAACGTATCGCTGCCATCGCTTAAGAAAACGGGCACGTCTGGTTTTCTACGCGCCGCCGAAGAGTTTGACCTAGCGCGGAGATATACACAGCGGCTGGACCTTCGCGCCGCTTCGCTGTCGCAGCATGTCAACACACTGTCTGGCGGAAATCAGCAAAAGGTGGTGATTGCCAAGTGGCTGGCGACACGCCCGCGCGTTATCATTCTGGATGAACCCACCAAGGGCATCGACATTGGTTCCAAAGCTGCCGTTCATGCGTTTATGAGCGAGTTGGCGGCGGAAGGTCTGGCGGTCATTATGGTGTCGTCTGAAATTCCTGAAATACTCGGCATGGCGGATAGAATTATCGTGATGCGCGAAGGCCGCATGGTTGAGCATTTGGCGCGTAAAGACGCCAGCGCCGAACGGCTTATCCGCGCTGCGGCCGGCATTGAAGAGGTGAAGTCATGAGACAGTTTTTGAAATCCCGCGAGGCGCAGTTGACCTTGGCGCTTTTGGTGCTGGTAGCGGTTATTGCCTTCCGGTTCCCACGCTTCATTGTGCCGTCAAATCTAGCAGCAATTTTCAATGACACATCTATTCTTATCATTCTGGCATTGGGCCAAATGACGGTGATTTTGGCGCGCGGCATTGACCTTTCAGTTGCTGCAAATCTCGCTCTTTCGGGCATGGTCGTGGCGCTATTGAACTCATGGTATCCGGGCATTCCCGTGCCGTTTTTGGTAATTTTGGCTATTGCCGTTGGCACCCTATTGGGCGCAATTAACGGGCTTCTGGTGTGGAAGCTCGACATTCCGTCCATCGTCGTTACGCTCGGAACGCTCACGATCTATCGCGGTATGATTTTCGTCATCTCAAGCGGCAAATGGGTGAACTCAGGCGAAATGACTGAGGGCTTTATCCAGATGCAAAGGGCATTGCTCTTGGGCATACCGCTGCTCACTTGGTTCGCGCTTTTCGTCATCGTCATCATGGCGATATTGCTCACACGCACCCCGCTGGGTCGCGCTTTTTATGCCATTGGCGGCAACCCGACTGCGTCGGTCTATGTGGGTATCAATGTAGGACAAACACGGTTTGCCGCATTTACCATATGCGGCGCGCTGGCAGGTTTTTCCGGCTATTTATGGGTAACGCGCTATGCCGTTGCCTATGTGGACTTGGCACCCGGGTTTGAACTGGATGTTATCGCGGCTTGCGTAATCGGCGGCGTGTCCATCGCCGGTGGCATCGGGTCAGTTGGCGGCGCGGTGCTTGGTGCGCTGTTCCTCGGCATCGTGAAAAATGCGCTACCGGTGGTCAATATTTCGCCGTTCTGGCAAATGGCGATTTCAGGCGCCGTTATCATCATTGCGGTTTCGTTCAACACCCGCACCGAGGCCAAAAAGGGCCGTATTATCCTTAAAGCGGCGGAGGCAAAATCATGAGCGAGACCGTTCAAAACCGCATAGTTCCGGATCGTCTTGATAGCAAACTGTCCGGCATTATCAAAAGCTGGGAAACGTTGCTCATCATCGTTGCGGTGACGATTTTCATCATTAACTCATTCGCCTCACCGTATTTTCTTGACGCTTATAATCTATCAGACGCGACGTTTTATTTCACAGAAAAGGCGCTGATTGCGTTTCCTATGGCGCTTTTGATTATCGCTGGTGAAATCGATTTGTCTGTCGCTGCGATTGTCGCGCTGGCCTCCACGGCTATGGGTTTCATGGCCAGCCTTGGCTTCGGCACGGGCGTCATGGTGGTAACAGGGATTTTGACCGGCATCGCCTGCGGCGCGTTCAACGGGCTGTTGGTTACGCGCTTTGGTCTACCCTCCATCGTCGTGACCATCGGCACAATGAGCCTGTTTCGCGGCATGTCATTCATTGCGCTCGGCGATCAAGTATACAAGGGCTATCCGGCATCCTTCGCCTATTTTGGCCAAGGCTATGTGTGGTGGGTGTTTTCGTTTGAATTTGCGATGTTCTGGTTGGCGGCCTTGGTGTTTGGCATTTTGCTACACAAAACCAGCTTTGGCCGCTCGGTCTTTGCCATTGGCAACAATCCGGTTTCGTCCGCATTTTCCGGCATTCGCGTGGCGCGGGTTAAATTCATCTTGTTTATGCTGACGGGCTTGATGTCCGGAGTGGCCTCCGTTTTGCTTACCTCGCGCCTTGGCTCCACACGCCCTTCGATTGCCTATGGCTATGAGTTGGAAGCCATCACTATGGTCGTACTTGGGGGCATCAGCATTCTTGGCGGTTCAGGCACCATCCCCGGCGTGCTCATCGCGGCATTCATCATGGGGCTGGTCACATTCGGCTTTGGCCTCTTAAATGTGCCAGGTATTGTAATGTCTATTTTCATTGGCCTGCTTTTGATTATCGTGATTGCTGCACCCATTGTGTGGAAGCAATTTCGTAATCGCAAAGGCTGAACGCATGGAAAAATTCGCCTTCAAAATGTATCTCAATCCCGGCATGGAAGCTGAGTATAAAAAGCGTCATGACGAGATTTGGCCGGAGCTGGTTTCGCTTTTGAAAGACGCCGGCGTTGCGGATTATTCCATTCATTTGGACGGCGAAACCAACATTCTGTTCGGCGTGTTATGGCGCACGGAAAAGCACGGTATGGATAGCCTGCCAAATAGTCCTGTCATGCAGCGCTGGTGGGCGCATATGGCGGATATTATGCGCACAAACGAGCGCCATGAGCCTATCGCCATTCCGCTCGACACTGTGTTTCATATGTCATGACCCGCTTCGTTGCCGTCATCGACATTGGCAAAACCAACGCCAAAGTGGCGCTGGTGGATTTGGAGACATCTAGTGAAATTGCGGTTTTCAAAACGCCCAATCATGTAACCGCTGGACCGCCCTACCCGCATTTTGATGTCGAAAATCTTTGGGCGT
>JANPBE010000143.1:0-10346 GCA_031430295.1 Phyllobacterium sp. | reverse complement strand
ACGAGAGCCACCTGGATTTGTCCACACCTCTGAAGTAGATGTGGTTAGTTTGGTGTTCAGTACGTACGGACCAGAATCATTAAATGAAAGCATATCTAAATTAGAAGTTTTACCAGAGATTGCATGCGATGTGATTTTAATCATTTTTTTCTTTCAAATTTAAATGTTTAAAGTGATTATTTGCAATTTCAAAACGTTATAGCTGAAAGTGAAATGTATATAGTAAAATTAATCAATAAAGTGTGCTAAAACGCATCAAAACAACAACAGATTATGATATTAACAATTTTACTCAAATAAATATATATTAAAATCTGTAACAAATATAAAAGTATGTTTATAACGTTATTTGCCCCTGAACCGCACACCGTACCGTTACAATTATAGTCTAACTCCAAGTCTACGTAACAGAAAACAGTAAATAGCCCTCGAATGACGAAATAAAAATAATACCCGCCGCTCATTTTGAAAGACGGAACGGCGGCAAATTTGAAAACACAAATGCCAAATTCGCGTCCGCTGTGACTATATTTTGATCGGGTAGCCTACCACCATCTTTTTGGTGTGAACCTGACAGCCGCCTTCTCAATAACGGCGGCTGTGCGGAACAAAGCTTCTTCATCAAACTGGTCCAGTGCAGACATGTTTGGCAAACTACACAACGCTGTATTTATTCTCCCGCGTCACTACACCCTACGCCATCGCCCATAAAAATGGTCTGCCAATTGGCAAGGGCAACCTTATGGGACGCCAATAATATTGCGTTGTTTTTGATAACAAAGGGCCGGAAGCGCATCACAGGCTTCCGGCTTTTTTATTGATTAAGCGGCGAAAGTAAGCACCGCGCAAACCAGCGCGACAACCGCTGCAGACCAGCCCAACCGGGTGAAGTTCTGGGCGCGTACACCCAGCGCCATGTTCCCCGTACGCATCATTTGGCCAGACGTAATACGCGCCGCAAAATGGCTTATCACCCAAATTGCCACTGCTGCCATCTTCACATGAAACGTCGGCGCAAGGCTGGATGATCCGCCCAGATTTGCCAGCAATAATCCGCCAGTGACCAGAACCACCACCAAATTGGCATCCATAAAAGGCGCAATTTTCCGGCGCAATAACGCCATGCCAGCAGCGGCTTCAGCAGTTTGCCCCTTGGCAATCGCCATGCCGAACAGATTAGAAAAACCGACCCCGATGCCCAGCGCAATTGTAAGGAGGTGAAGCGTCAAAAGCACTTGATGGTAAGTCATATTTTATCCTTTAAGTTCAATTGCTTAACGATGATTATTGCCACCACTTATTCGGCGTAAATCTGCCCGCCGCCCGCTCAATGACAGCGGCTGTACGAAACAAAGTTTCCTCATCAAATGGACGGCCAATAAGCTGCAAGCCCAGCGGCATACCCTCTTTTGAAAGCCCCGCAGGCACGGCAATACTCGGCAAGCCCGCCATGTTCACAGTCACCGTAAAAATGTCATAGAGATACATTTGCACGGGATCAGCCTTGAGGTTTTCATCGCCAATCTTGAACGCCGCAGAAGGGGTAGCAGGCGCTAAAATCGCATGGACGCCTGCCGCATATGCGACGTCAAAATCGCGCTTAATCAACGTACGAACCTTTTGCGCCTTCAAATAATAGGCGTCATAATACCCGGCTGACAGAACATAAGTGCCTATCATAATACGGCGCTGCACCTCGCGGCCAAAGCCCTCGGCACGGGTCTTTTCATACATGTCAATAATGTCTTTGCCCGGAACACGCAGACCAAACTTCACGCCGTCATAGCGCGCCAAGTTGGACGAGGCTTCTGCAGGGGCCACGATATAATAGGCTGGAAGCGCATATTTTGTGTGTGGCAGCGATATATCAACGATTTCTGCGCCAGCATCACGCAGCCAAGCAATACCCTGCTGCCACAACGCTTCGATCTCCTCGGGCATCCCCTCAACGCGATATTCGCGCGGAATGCCGATCTTTAAGCCCTTCAATGACTGCCCGATTGCAGCCTCGTAATCCGGTACGGGCAGATCAACCGAAGTTGAATCTTTAAGATCGTAAGACGCCATAGATTTCAACATGATAGCCGCATCACGCACGTCGCGAACGATGGGCCCAGCCTGATCTAGCGAAGACGCATAAGCCACAATTCCCCAGCGCGAGCAGCGTCCATAAGTCGGTTTAATACCAACTGTGCCGGTAAGGGCAGCGGGTTGGCGAATTGATCCACCTGTATCGGTAGCCGTAGCGCCTGCACATAGCCACGCCGCAACACCCGCCGCCGAGCCACCGGACGAGCCGCCTGGAACGAAGTAATCGGTAGAGCCCGTCTCACGCCAAGGGTTTTTCACCGGGCCATAATATGAGGATTCATTGGATGAACCCATGGCAAACTCATCCATGTTCAACTTGCCAAGCTGCACCGCACCATCGGCCCAGAGGTTCGTGGTAACCGTCGATTCATAGCGCGGCTTAAAACCGTCAAGAATGTGCGAGCAAGCCTGCGTATGATCGCCATATGTCGCGTAGAGATCCTTAATCCCAAGCGGTATGCCTTCCAACGCACCAACCACGCCGCTTGAGCGACGGGCATCTGAGGCCTTCGCCATAGCATGGGCCTTGTCCGCCGTTACAGCTACATAGGCGTTAATCTCAGGGTTTGCGGCCTCTATCGCGGTCAAATAGGCTTGAGTCAGCTCTTGACTGGAAAACTCGCCCTTCGCCATCGCGGTGCGGGCTTCAGCGATTGTGAGATGAGTGAGAGCGGTCATGAAATTTCCAATGATACAGATTTAGTGATCGAATGGTGGACGGCGCTGCGCGACTATTCAATCACCTTGGGAACAACGAAGAAGTTTTCCTCTGTGCCCGGCGCATTCGCCGTAACATCAAGCGCCTTACCTCCGTCAGTCACCACATCATCGCGGCGACGCATGGCCATTGGAACTATGGAGGTCATAGGCTTAATCCCAGTCACGTCAACTTCATCAAGCTGCTGCACAAAGCCTAAAATGCCATTTAGCTCTCCGGTCATGCGCTCCAAATCATCGTCTGACACGGCAATGCGTGCAAGATGGGCAACTCGTTTCACGGTGGCTAAATCAACAGACATGGCAATGCTTTCACGATATGGATTTGTGCATCCTATAACCGTGGCAGTCAGCATTCGCAACGATTAGAATTGCATCAAGGTACCCGCAATCGAAGCACTCGCCTTCTTGGCATCACCCTCAAGCGCCTTCAAAAACACCTCGGCAGTCGCGTCAACCATGCCAAACGAAGCATAATGGGACGGCAAGATATGCTTAAATTTGAAATAGCGACGACAAGCGAGAGCCGCCACCGCGCCGCCCATCGTAAATCTGTCCCCTATAGGCACGATACCGATGTCCGGTTGATGCAGTTCCTGAATTAGCGCCATATCAGAGAAAATATCCGTATCGCCCATGTGATAAAGCGATGGTTCATTTTCAAAGTGGAACACCAAGCCACCGGCACTGCCCAGAGCGTGGGAAACGCCGTCATCGCTGATACTGGCGGAAGAATGCACAGCATTGACCAGCGTTACCGAAAATCCGTTATGAAACACGGTGCCACCGGTGTTCATCGGATCATATTTTTTGACGCCCTTGTGGCCAAGCCACATGCACAAATCAAAATTACCAATCACCGTTGCGCCACTCTCCTGCGCAAGTTGGATGGTGTCGCCCACGTGATCGCCATGGCCGTGGGTGAGCGCAACATGCGTAATCCCCGCTGTTGCCGCCTTGATATCAACGTCTTTTGCACCGGGATTTCCAGTCAAAAACGGGTCTATCAAAATAGTAGCCGTTTTGGTTTCAACGCGATAAGCCGAATGACCGAGCCACGTAATCTTCATTTTAGAACCTCCAAAATTTCTATCTGCTTGCCTCAACCCACGGACAATGACAATCAGCATTAGATCTAGTGCACGGAACCAAAATGAACACCAAAAATATCGAAGACATTATGTTCATCAAAGGTAGTGGTAAAACCATTGCCGGATTGGACCTTGGAACAAAAACCATTGGCTTTGCCGTTTCGGATTTGGGTTGGTCACTCGCAGTGCCTAAATTGGTCGTCGCCCGTACCAAATTTACACAGGACGCAGAGCAACTGGTCAAAACAGCGGCGCAGTTTCAAGTAGGTGTGTTCGCAATGGGCCTACCAGTTAACATGGATGGCTCAGAAGGGCCACGAGCGCAAGCCACACGCGCATTCGTGCGCAATATGGCAAAACACACGGAAATACCCTTTGTTTTCATAGACGAACGCCTCTCAACAGTAGCGGCGCAGCGAGTGTTGATTGGGATGGATGTGAGCCGCGCCAAGCGTGACGAGCGCATCGATTCAGCGGCAGCGGCCTTTATTCTTCAAGGGGCTCTGGACAGAATTAGGTTACTCGGATCAACCATAGCCGATCTTTGAGCCCGCTTTGCATTCCACCATTGCTTGATGCTTGCACGTTTGCGAAACGCGAATATTGCCAGAATGATCAGCGTATCGACAACGCACGCGCGGGCCGCAAGCGCGGGAATCGTGTCTGGGTCAACGCCTAAAATATTGCCGTAAATGGTAAAAACCAAATCATGCAAATCACGTGAAAAAAATGTAGTCCCGAAACTGAGATTATTAAGAGACAAGAAATACCAACCCCAGAAAAACCCGAGTGGTGCCGCCCAGAAAATCAGCAATGCGCGCATGATTACACCATTTCCCTGCCGGCAATTTTTGCCAAATGATTATGATGAGCCGCGCCCTGCGCCATCTGTTGAGCAATTGTCGGAGACGCCGAATTAGTATTCTCAGCGCCTGAATGTTGTGGCTCCAAGCCTTGGCGCATCGCGGTCCATGAAATCAGTAGGCACCCGAAATAGACGCTCGAAGATAGCAAAGAGGACGCGTCCGAATGTATAATGGCCAACGTCGTAAGCGCCGACAACACCAGCCCTGCTCCCCCAAATGCATAAGCCTCAAGGTCTTCTTTGCGGCTAGAAGTGACTGAGTTTTGGGCATTTGCGAGCAGAGCCCAAGCGAACAACACAGAGATGATAATTGACGCCAGACCTAAGCCATAATTCGTCATTGGCACATCAATTTTTAGCCCGCTCGCATAAAACAATGCGTTCTCAACGCTGCGCATGGGGAACATAAGACCACCAAACTGACCAGCGGAATGGACGGCAAAAAAGGCCAACCAGTAGCCGAGAATCATATTTGGTATTATGCGTCGCATTATGTCGTCCTTTTGTGGCTTTCACTGTGGCGGGTAACAATCTTATCGGCAACGTAAACCATTTGTTAAGGTTAATAAGTAGTTAAGACTGTTCACTTCTGTGCATTTCTTCCGCGCAAATGTCACACCGCTTGCAGCAAACCCTCGAAACGCCTATAGCGTCACCTTGCCATGATAGATTTTGACACCTTCCCCCTCTTCCCGCATCGCCACTTGCTGGGCATTAAAGGTCTGACTCGATTTGACATTGAGCAACTCCTAGACCGTGCCGATGCGGCGGTAGCCATTTCGCGCCAATCAGACAAAAAGAAGCCATCCCTGCGTGGCCGCACGCAGATCAATCTATTCTTCGAAGCCTCCACCCGCACCCAAGCCTCGTTCGAGCTTGCGGGCAAGCGCCTCGGCGCGGATGTGATGAATATGTCAGTCGCCAATTCATCGGTGAAAAAAGGCGAAACACTGATTGATACGGCAATGACCCTAAACGCCATGCATCCGGATATCCTTATTATCCGCCATGGCTCTGCCGGTGCAGCCGCCCTTTTGGCACAAAAAGTCGACTGTTCGGTGGTCAATGCTGGAGACGGCGCTCATGAGCATCCAACACAAGCACTTTTGGATGCGCTGACAATCCGCCGCGCCAAAGGCGATATCTCGGCGCTTACCGTGGCCATTTGCGGCGATGTGCTACATTCGCGCGTGGCGCGGTCCAACATTATTCTGCTTAATCAAATGGGTGCACGGGTGCGGGTCGTTGCTCCCTCCACGCTGCTCCCATCGGGCATCGAAAACATGAGCGTTGAAGTTCATCGCAACATGGCAGACGGCATCAAAAATGCCGATGTAGTTATGATGCTGCGCTTGCAGCGCGAGCGTATGACAGGCGCTTTTGTGCCGTCTTCCCGCGAATATTTCCACTATCACGGCCTAGATAGCGAAAAGTTGAAACTAGCGCGTAAAGACGCGCTCGTGATGCATCCCGGGCCGATGAATCGCGGCGTCGAAATCGCCTCCGATGTGGCAGATGGCTCGCAAAGCGTAATTCAAAACCAAGTGGAAATGGGCGTAGCCGTCCGCATGGCCGTCATGGAGGCGCTGCTTGACCCGCGTCGCAATGAGGTGGAGACGCGATGACCATCACACTTTTCAACAATGCCCGTATAGTTGACCCCTCACGCGGCATGGATGAACGCGGCGCTGTTTTGGTAAAAGACGGTAAAATAGCAGCGTCAGGTGTTTCAGCATTAAGCCAAGGCGTTCCTGAAGGTGCAACCGTCATTGAATGCAATGGCAACGTCATCATCCCGGGTTTGGTCGATAGTCGAGTGTTCATCGGCGAACCCGGCAGCGAAAACCGTGAAACCATAGCATCAGCCGGTATAGCAGCAGCAGCAGGCGGCGTCACCAGCATGGTAATGATGCCCGACACCGATCCAGTGATCGATGACGTGGCGCTGGTTGAATTCGTCCGCCGAACCGCCCGCGATACCACTGGTGTTAATGTGTACCCCGCCGCGGCCATCACCAAGGGCCTGCGCGGCGATGATTTGACCGAAATGGGTTTGCTTAGCGCGGCAGGCTCCGTTGCCTTCACAGACGGTCGCAAATCCATCACAAATACCCAAACAATGCGTCGCGCCCTGACCTATGCCCGCGATTTTGGCGCGATGATTGCCTGCGAAACCCATGATGCCTATTTGGGCGTCAACGGTGTGATGAACGAAGGCTTGTTTGCCTCATGGCTCGGCCTTTCCGGCAGCCCGTGTGAGGCTGAGGTGATCCCGCTGGACCGTGACTTGCGTCTTGCGGCACTCACCAAAGGCAAATACCACGCAGCCAAAGTATCATGCGCGCTTTCCGCTGATGCAATTGCCCGCGCCAAGGATGGCGGCGCGCATGTTTCCGCCGGTATTTCCATCAACAATCTCTCGCTCAACGAACTTGATATCGGCGAATACCGTACTTTTTTCAGGCTTTCGCCGCCCCTTCGTGCCGAGGATGACCGCCTCGCTATGGTTGAAGCACTACGAAATGGCACAATTGACGTCATTGTGTCCTCACATGACCCGCAGGATGTCGATACCAAGCGCCTACCATTCGCAGATGCAGCCGCAGGCGCAATTGGTCTAGAGACTTTACTAGCGGCGGCGCTAAGGCTCTATCACGATGGTTCTGTGCCACTACTGCGCCTGATAGATGCGCTGTCCACGCGCCCCGCTGCACTTTATGGCCTGAACGCAGGCACGCTATCCCCTGGTGCACCGGCAGATGTTGTTTTGCTTAATCTCAATGCATCGTGGAAAGTCACAGAGTCAGATATTCGCTCACGTTCCAAAAATTCTTGCTTTGAAGGCACACGTTTTCAAGGTCAGGTCTTGCAAACAATGGTTGCAGGCCGCACACTCTTTCAAATTTAGTTTAGCCTCTGACTATTGATGGGCGGAAGCTCTGTCTGATAAATACACCAAATAGGGAGCGCGTTAAATGCCGGATATGTCAAATTTGCAGCTTGCGTTACCCTATTTTGCTGCTGCGTTTCTCGGCGGATACTTACTGGGCGCTATTCCTTTTGGGCTGATCTTAACCCGCGCTGCGGGACTGGGCGATGTGCGGTCTATCGGTTCTGGAAACATCGGCGCAACCAACGTGCTGCGCACCGGCAATAAAGGCTTGGCGGTGGCAACACTTTTGCTGGATGCTGTGAAAGGTACGCTGGCAGCCTATTTGGGGTTGAGAATTAGCACGGAAATAGGAATGCTTGCCGCTTTGGGCGCTCTCTTGGGACATTTGTTCCCCATTTGGCTCGGGTTCAAGGGTGGCAAAGGCGTAGCGACCTATTTAGGCATATTGTTTGGCCTCATATGGCAAGGTGGACTGGTTTTCTGCGCTGTATGGCTTGCTACCGCCTTTATATCCCGCGTTTCATCTCTTGCAGCGTTAATGGGGTGCTTCGCCGTTCCTATCGTACTTTACGCAATAGGCTCGGATCAACTAGCAGGATTTTTTGCACTGGTTTCTATAATCGTGATTGTAAAGCACCGTGCCAATATTCAAAGACTGGTAGCAGGTACTGAACCAAAAATCGGCGCGAAATAAGTCATGAGTCAGTCATCCTTGCCATTTTCAGACCGCGGCATTGGCATGGAACGCAAGGCCAGCGGCATTACGCTTACAGACAATCAACGAATTGCTTGGCTTCGGCTTTGGCGCACAGATAACGTTGGCCCGGTAACATTTCGACAACTCATCACCCGTTTTGGCTCGGCTGATGCAGCTCTTGAAGCTTTGCCTGACATGGCCTCGCGTGGTGGTGTCAAGCGTACCCCCAAAAGCCCGACACGCGGAGAGGCTGAAGGCGAGATCGCCCAGCTTATCAAAATGGGCGCAAAACTGGTAGGAATGGGCGAACCTGACTACCCGCCCATGTTACGTTTCACCGAGGGTGCACCGGCCCTCATATCTTTTATCGGTGATGCAGACGTTTTTCACTTGCCGAGCCTTTCCGTCGTTGGCGCTCGAAATGCGTCTCTGGCCGGAATCAAATTCACAAAAAAACTAAGCGGCGATGTTGGCGCGCAAGGCTATGCAATCGTTTCCGGTTTGGCGCGCGGTATTGATACCGCCGCCCACCAAGCGACATTAGGCACTGGTACGATTGCCTGCCTCGCCGGAGGCTTAGATCACCCCTATCCACCGGAAAACATAGGCCTTTTTGAAGCTATTGCGGAGCGTGGCGGTGCGGTTATTACTGAAATGCCACTTGGCTGGGAGCCTCGTGCGCGTGACTTTCCACGGCGCAATCGTATTATTGCGGCACTCGGTTATGGTCTTTTGGTCGTCGAGGCCGCGCAACGTTCAGGCTCACTAATCTCTGCGCGCCTCGCCAACGAGTTAGGGCGGATTGTGTTTGCCGTACCGGGCTCGCCCTTAGATCCGCGTTGCGAGGGGACTAACAATCTTCTAAAAAACGGGGCAACACTGGTAACTTGCGCCGACGACATTTTGGAAGCACTTGCGCCGGTAACCAGACAGAGTTTCAAAACAGCACGGACATTTGAAGAGCCCCGCGATGAACAATCTACTATGACGGAAGCCACCTCAACGGATCGTCAGCGCGTCATCGAAGCACTTGGACCGACACCCGTCGCCATAGACGAAGTCATCGCTCATACAGGTGTAAGCCCCTCACAAATATACCTTATATTGCTTGAGCTTGACCTAGCTGGCCGTCTACAACGCCATTCAGGCGGCAGTGTTTCGCTTGTATTCTTGGACACGTAACGGCCGTTCTCCGCGAATAACATCTCCGCTTTCAACATAAGCCATTTCGATCAGATAGCCCAACATATCGCAGCGCTCGGCCAGCGCCATCTGGTTAAGTTGCAATAACATGGATTGAATGAACCCAAGAGTATCTTGACGGCGTTCGCTTGAAGTGCTCATCTTTTAATTGCCTTAAGCCCGCGAGTTTATCTCGCATTGGTTGTATTTTACGATAACGAAAAGCCGTTGCCTTGTACTTTTCGCATCTGATTCCTAAATTAGGTAAGTTATTTTAAATTGCAATATAATTTTTATGCAACTTAAAATTTAATTTCAGCGCCAGATTGGCTTAAATAGCGTTACCACTTGACCTGTAACCATTCCCTGTTCATGTCACACGCCAACGATACGTAAAAAGGACAGGTGCCCCAACGGGCTGCCGCGCAAAAGCATGGATGTAGTCATTGTAGAATCGCCCGCAAAGGCGAAAACCATCAATAAATACCTCGGCAGTGGCTATAAAGTCTTTGCTTCGTTCGGCCATGTGCGCGATTTGCCCGCAAAAGACGGATCAGTCTTGCCGGATGATGACTTCTCTATGGCGTGGGAAGTGGATGGTCCTGCGGGCAAGCGACTCACAGAAATTTCCAAAGCACTGAAGGACGCAGACGGCCTCATTCTCGCAACCGATCCGGATCGTGAAGGCGAAGCAATTTCTTGGCATGTCCTAGAAGTTCTTAAACAAAAACGTGCCGTTGGCTCCAAGCTGGTCAAGCGTGTGGTGTTTAATGCCATCACCAAAAAGGCTGTTTTGGACGCAATGGCCAA
>JANPBE010000142.1:0-3011 GCA_031430295.1 Phyllobacterium sp. | reverse complement strand
GATGATTGTAATTATATCCACAGACGTTTCCGTCACGCGGTAGGCGATGATGTAGGGCATATCCGGCAGCGCAAGTTCGCGCGTTCCGTTGATGCGCCCGACGCGGCCCATGGCAGGGTAATCAGCCAAATTTTGCGTAATGGAATAAATCCGTCCGCTTACCTTTGCGGCGGCTTGCGGGCTGTCTTGCGCGATGTAGTCAAAGATGGCTTCCAAGCGGCGCAAGGCACGCTTTGTCCATTTCAGCTTGCGGTTCATTTAATGATGTGTTTGGCAAAAACGGCGGCGACATCTGTATCGCTTGCGAAATCGCCTGCTGCCGCTTCGCTAAGGCCCGCTTCGATTTCGGTCAGTTGCCATTCTTCGCGGGCGATGAAATCTTCAATGGCTTGCGCCGCGACATAGGCGCGTGAGCGGTCCAGCTTTTCAGCCAGCATGTCCAGCTTTGCAGTGGTTTCGTCTTGCAGGCGGACGGTGAAGGCATTCATGAATCTGGTCTTTCTGGTTCACTATGAACTGAACTGAATTATTGTGAATAATATCGAGTGATATGGCTATGTCAATCTCAATGCCATGCAACCAATTTCTAAAAACCCACACCAATATGCAACTAAAAGTAAAAATATACACGCAAGCATATTTACAAATACACGCCATAGTTTATAAATCGAATCAAGGCACAACCAAGTGCTTCGATAAACACAGCGTGGCGGGTTTCCCCTGCTTTATCCTTCCGCGCGGTGCTGCCTGGCCAGGCAAACTTTGGGGGTCCGGACAATTCGCCCGATTATCCGGACCTCCAAATTGTTTTGTTGATGCGTGGGCGGGGTTAGAACTGCGTGGTCAGTTCTGTCAGCCATGCGGGCGAGGCGTCGATTAGTGCGGCTTCTATGCGGTGGTCGTAGCCAGTAACAATCGACAAGCCGATGACAAGCAGCATGATGCCGAGGCCAGTTTTTGCCCATTTGCCGGTGGAGAGCATTTTATCACGGATGCGCATCAGTGCTTCGCGCGACAGCGTTCCGAGTAGCAGCATAGGTAGCGCAGCGCCGATGCCGAAGACGAGCATGGTGAGCGCGACGATGCTCAAGTCTTTGCCCTGAGAGGCTAGCAGTGAGGCTGCGCCAAGGGTCGGGCCGACGCAAGGGCTCCAAACAGCGCCGAGCAGCAGGCCGACAAAGAATTGGCCTTTAAGGCCGGTGGAGGAAAACCCGCCAAGTTTCGTTTCCGCCCAATTGGCAACGGGCCCGCCTGCCAGCGCGAGCTTGGCTTGGAAGTTGGGGAGGACCAGAACAGCGCCGATGGCGATCATAATGTAGGCGGAGATGGTGCGGAAGACGCCGGCGTTGAGGCCGATAGAAAAACCAACGGTGGCAACAAATAGCCCGATGGTAACAAATGAGAGTGCCAATCCGGTGGCAAGTGCTACCGGACCAAACTTATGCTCCGATGCCGCCGCGCCAAGAACTAAGGGCAAAAGCGGTAGGACGCAGGGCGAAAATATGGATAGTAGCCCTGCGAGGAAGGCAAGCCCGAGCGATGCCATACTATTTATAGCGACGAGGCGAGCAGGTCGGAGATGACAGCAATTTTGGTTTGGCCAACATTGCGTCCGGTCTCCTTTTTGCCTTTGAAGGCAATCAGCGTGGACTGCTTGTCTGCGCCAAACGACGCCACGTCGTCAGACTGGCTGTCATAATCGATTTTGAGAATTTCCAAATCTTTGTACGGTGCTTCCGCCGCTAGCTTTTGAATGATTGGCGCTTGGGCGCGGCATGTAGGGCACCATGGCGCGGAAATGTCTATGAGAATTGATTTTCCGGCGGCCTGATATTGCTGGAACAGCTCTTTGGTATAGGTGGCCTCGCCTGCGAAAGCTGGCATGGAAAGCGAGATAGAAGCGAGCGCGGAAAGAGCGAGAAGGGTGCGGCGAGAAATCATGATGGGCTCCAAGACCATGTTGCGGTGTCTTTTCGTAGCGGGTGGTTTACCGGTTGCAAAATCAATCGTCACTCACGCACGGTCACTTATTCGTGCGCTTGAATTTATTAGATTTCTCAAAACCAGTTGAATCCATTTTCATTTGCCGCTAGTCCTAGGCTCATGAAACAAATTGTACGCATCAATGGTTGGTGGCGCGTCGCTTAAATCGCGGCTCGGCAGCATAGTGTTGGTATGTTTGTTTTTGGATTTAGAGGCCGCAGCGGGAAACCCCGGGCGGCTTTTTGTTTATGGTGCCTCGGTTCGAAGCTGCGATAATTAGGTGGAAATTTAGATGGTCGTGACTTTGGATGATGGTTCGGAACAGTATGAAACCGGCGGCGGCATCAGCGTTAATCGCGCAAAAGTGCCGACGGACTATGCCGGGGCGATTGAAGCCTATGTGGATTTGCTGAATTCGCGGCGCGGGGCTGTGTTTTCGTCAAATTATGAATATCCGGGCCGCTACACGCGTTGGGATACGGCCATCGCTAACCCACCCGTGATGATTACCTCTCGCGGGCATGATCTGAAAATCGAAGCGTTGAACGGTCGTGGGCAGGTGATGCTGCCGTGGATTGCTGACGTTTTGAAAGTGACGGCTGATATTGAAGTGACAGCCGCAACGGCGGATAAAATCACCGTTCGCGTGCTGGAGCCGAACCGCGCTTTCACCGAGGAAGAGCGCTCGCGCATTCCATCGGTGTTTACGGTTTTGCGCTCGATTGTGGCATTGTTTTTCTCCAGCATGGATGCGGAGCTTGGGCTCTATGGCGCGTTTGGCTATGATCTTTGCTTCCAGTTTGATCCGATCAAATTCAAATTGCAGCGGCCCGATGACCAGCGCGACATGGTGCTGTTCCTACCGGATGAGGTTTTGGTGGTGGACCATTATTCCGCCAAGGCTTGGCACCAGCGCTATGAGTTTGAGTTTGACGGTAGGTCCACACACGGCCTTTCGCGCGAGACGGCGGACATGCCATTTGTGCCAAGCACAGTGAACCCCGGTCGCGGCGATCATGTGCCGGGCG
>JANPBE010000141.1:0-1097 GCA_031430295.1 Phyllobacterium sp. | reverse complement strand
TTGAAGTTTTCTGAAGGTCACGGGCCTTTGATGACACCAATATTGCCTGAGGAAATAGCGGCGATTGATTTGTCATTGTTTCACGTGAATCTGAGGCCTGTTTATGAGGCGGTTGCTCAGATTAAATCAAAACTGCAGCCTGAAACGGCGTTGATAGGTTTTTGCGGTGCGCCGTGGACCGTGGCGACTTATATGATTGCTGGCAAGGGCACGCCTGATCAAGCGCCGGCGCGTCTTTTTGCTTATCGTTACCCTGAGCAGTTCGATGCTCTTTTGAATATCTTAGCGGAACAATCTGCGGATTATCTTATCAGGCAACTTGCTGCTGGCGTCGATGTTGTTCAAATTTTTGATTCTTGGTCCGGTGTATTGGATCAAGCAATGTTTGAGCGTGCCTGTGTGAAGCCTGTCAAGACTATGGTGGATCGCGTTCGTGCGGTCTATCCCGATGCGAGGATTATAGGATTTCCCAAGGGAGCTGGTGGTTTGCTGCGCGGTTACCGTGCGGCAACTGGTGTTACGTGCGTCGGCCTTGATTGGGCAATGCCGGATTGGCAGGCGCAGGAAATTCAAGCTTCAGGGCCTGTTCAGGGAAACCTTGATCCACTTCGGGTGGTTGCGGGTGGCGATGCGCTGGATAAGGGTGTGCGCCATGTTTTAGACACGCTGGGAGGCGGGCCACTGATATTTAACCTTGGCCACGGTATAACGCCTGAAGCGCCCTTGAGCCATGTCGAGCGGCTTGTGGAGCTGGTTCGAAAGGGTTGAAGTGATGCCACAGGGCCAAAATGACGGAAAAATTGCGGTCAAGCGGGCAATTGTTGCGCTTCTGCTGTTTGGCGCAGGAGCTGTCCTGCTTTTCTGGCTCGACCCTGCCAATCTTTATGTATGGATAAAAGCCCTGCACGTGATCTCTGTTATCGCTTGGATGGCTGGCATGTTTTATCTGCCACGGCTGTTCGTTTATCATGCAGATACTAAATCTGGTAGTGAACAAGCTGAAACTTTCAAGATCATGGAACGCCGGTTGCTGCGTGCCATTATCAATCCGGCCATGGTTTTTACGTGGATTTTCGGATTGTGGCTCGCGGTTACCA
>JANPBE010000140.1:0-2465 GCA_031430295.1 Phyllobacterium sp. | reverse complement strand
CGGCATGAATGAAATTTTTTTAGACATTGGAAATAACCCTCATCGCCGAAGCGAATAGTTTTTTGTCCCTCATCAACGCCATGAGCACTAAATCGGGCTTTTTTGCGAAAATCATGGCATGATGGATACAAAACCTACAGGATTTTTGCGGGCCATACCGCTTCTAGGCTTGACGCCAATGCTACCCATCGCTAATGAAACTCAACTTTTCCCCAGAGGCTTCCCTCCGGTGGGGTGTGCTTGGCGCGTTCTATCGTTTGTTTGAAGTCCGTTTATACAAGGTAGATACCATGTCCCGCGAATGCGAATTGACCGGCAAAGGCGTAATGTACGGCAACAATGTGAGCCATGCGAACAACCGCACACGTCGCCGTTTTCTGCCAAACCTCGTTAATGTGACGCTGATTTCAGACGCGCTCGGCCAGAGCCTGAAATTCCGTGTTTCTGCTAATGCTTTGCGCACTGTCGAGCATCGCGGTGGTTTGGACGCCTTCTTTGCAAAGTCAAAGGATATCGAATTGTCGCAGCGTGCTCGTCTTATCAAGCGCCAGATCGCTAAGAAGCTTTCAGCTGTTGTTGTTGCCGCCTAATTAAAATCTGCTGTTGACCGGCTGCTTTTCGCCGGTCACCGCTGGTTCCATTACCCAGGATAAAAAAATGCCTTCCTTAAAAAACTATCTGCCCTTTATCGCGGCAATGACGTTCGTTGTCGTGGCCTCAAACATCCTCGTGCAATATCCATTTGACCATTTGGGCATGAAGGACATTTTGACATGGGGCGCATTCACGTACCCCATCGCCTTTCTCGTCAATGATTTAACCAACCGCACCTATGGCAAATCTGCCGCACGGCGTGTTGTCATCGCCGGCTTTGTGATTGCTGTGATCCTGTCGTTCTATCTGGCAACTCCGCGTATCGCGATTGCCTCTGGCACGGCCTTCCTTGCTGGTCAGCTATTAGACATTCAAGTGTTTGATCGTTTACGCCGTCAAAGCTGGTGGAAAGCGCCATTTATGGCGACGGTTTTCGGCTCTATGCTCGACACAGCGATTTTCTTCACGATGGCTTTTGCCGCGCAGTTTGCCTTTATTGATACGCTGTTTGGCATGGACGATGGCTCGCTCGCATTCCCCGTTGCGTTTTTCGGTGGAGAGACACAGCTATGGATGGCGCTAGCCTTCGGCGATTTCTGCGTGAAAATGCTGATGGGCGTCTTGGCGCTAATCCCTTACGGCGCGCTCTTGAACGTGCTGAAGCCAGCAAATTCAGTTTGAGCCTGACACAAAACTCGCTTTGACGAGTCAAATAGCGTGATTTTCGAGAACCGGAGCGGAGCGTACTTAAGTACGTGAGCACCGGAAGCGCAGAAAACCGCGCTAGTTGGCCGTCGAAGTAGAGTTTTCGGTCAGGCTCACAGCTAATTTGAATTCCAAATACATGGTCCGCTGCAATATTGAATGATTGTCATCGGACATCAGCGAAATCATGGTGGTGCCATCTTGGCGCTGCCAGACATCCAGCGCCTCCATATTGTCAATCTGATAGCCCAAATCCGCTTCCATCAGCACGGCTCCATTAAGCACAGCGCCGGGCTTAATTTCCGCCCCTTTAATCTGGCGGATACGCATACCAATGCCTTCGGCCATCGAAAACCGGCGCTCTAAAATCAACAGATCACCGTTCGGCAGAAAATCTCCGTCGGAAATATCATATGCGCTATCACGGGATACCGTGAACATGCCCTTGTCCGCGCCCTCCATCACCCCGCCGAGAATGTTGCCAAGCCGGTCCAAACTCTTCTCGGAAATGGCAACCCGCGCACCGTCAAGCGACGTATCAGCAGGCGATTTCGCCAGCGTTTCAAAGCCGCGGTTGGATCGCAACTCTTTGGCGGGAACCGGTAAGGGTTCGTTTTTATAGGGAAAGCGCATTGTCGAATAATCTAAGACGCCGGTAGAAATACGATGCTCGCGCTCGAATGACACGCTCACCAGATTTCCATCAAGCGCGAGACCCTCAGCATCGGAGTTATATTTCTCCCTTATGATTGCGCCAGCGCTGTCAGCCATTTCTGTAATAGCAACGTCCTCAAACCCGCTCGGGTGCATGTCTGCATCATGTTCGATGCTGCCGGTTATCCAAAAGCCATTGTCGGATACGCTCAATATCCGGCCTCCAGCGTCTAGAAACCGCAAGGCAGATACGGAACCGAAATTCCTATCGTCGCTGCTCAGTTCCAGCCCGCCGTTAAATTCCAATGCCCCAAAACGCGTTTCGCTGGAGCCTATTTTGAAGTTAGAAATGACGCGGGCCGACACTTCTGCGGATATGGGTGCCGCCAGAACCGGCGCACTTGCCAGCAGGAACAACACCAAAGCGTGAATTTTCAAGCCCACTATCGCGCCCTGCGGCGCGGCGTTGCGGGAACGCGCTTTTCCTGCTCGTCAGCAAACAGCGCGGCCAG
>JANPBE010000139.1:0-1080 GCA_031430295.1 Phyllobacterium sp. | reverse complement strand
GTTTGGCGCACCGTTTAATTTTTTAGCCCTTATCATAGGCGCAATTACCACTGGCCTTATCATTTATTTCAACATCAAGGACCGGCGTAATCAGCAAGAGCATGGCCTTGCCGAAGAGCCGGATATTATTTTCTTGGCACGCAACGCGCTTATTGCTTTCGCCTTCCTCGGGTTCAGTTTTTTGATGGCGCAATATAAGGGTCTACCGAACGTTCTCATCGTAATGTTCGCGCTGATTGCTTTGTTTGTGTTTTTAACCACGCGTACTACCTTTGGCCGCCGGATTTATGCGCTTGGCGGCAATGAGAAGGCCACCAAGCTTTCCGGCATCAACACCGAAAAACTGACCTTCATGACATTTGCGATAATGGGTGCGCTGGCGGGCCTCGCGGGCCTCATTTTTGCCGCGCGTCTCAATGTGGCGACACCTAAAGCCGGTCTCGGGTTCGAGCTGGACGTCATCGCCGCCTGCTTTATCGGCGGGGCGGCCACCACTGGCGGCGTTGGTAAAATCGTCGGTGCGGTCATCGGCGGCTTTATCATGGGCGTCATGAACAATGGCATGTCCATCATGGGCATCGGTATCGACTGGCAGCAGGTCATCAAAGGCGTGGTGCTCATGCTCGCCGTGTTCTTGGATGTTTACTACAAGAATAAGGGCTGACTTTGCGCGGTACTGCCTTAGTTGCAGCGAGCACCATTTGGACATAAACAAAGGGTGTTTGCTGGTTACTGATTGAAGCCTAGTCCACCAGTGACTTCGACTGAAGTATGGGGGGAGCCGTGCAATTTAGTTACAATCCATTTTTGGTAGCGCTATCGATCGTTGTTGCGATGCAGGCCAGCTATGTTGGGTTGTCACTGGCTTTGAATATTTCCAGCGCGTTTGCATTGCGCCGCAGACTATTGATTGCTGGCGCGGCCATAACACTCGCGGTTGGCATTTGGAGTATGCATTTTGTCGGGATGCTGGCTCTTATCGTGGATGGCACGATAAATTATGCGGTGCTGCCAACATTGCTATCGTTTCTGCTGTGCGTTTTGGTCATGGGAATTGCCATTCATTTGGCCAGCTTGCGC
>JANPBE010000138.1:0-11863 GCA_031430295.1 Phyllobacterium sp. | reverse complement strand
GTGGTGCGCTATTTCCGCAAAACGAAGGATAAGCGCCTGCTATTTGGTGGGCGTGAGATTTATTCGGCCTCTTCGCCTGCTGAGATTGAGTCCGGCGTGCGGCGGCAGATTACGGAAGTCTATCCGCAGTTGGCGGATGTTAAACTGAGCCATTCGTGGGGCGGTTACGTGGGCATAACGCTGCCACGCAAACCATTTGTGCGCGAGGTTTTGCCAAATGTTACCAGCATTGGCGGCTATTCCGGCCATGGCGTGATGCTGTCGAACTTCACGGGGCGGCTCTATGCCGAAACGCTGACTGGCAATGATGACAAGCTGCGCGAACTGCGGGCACTTAAAATTCCATCATTTCCGGGTGGCCGGAAATTTAGGACACCTTTATTGTTTCTAGCGCTGAATTGGTATGCGCTTATGGACAGGCTTTAGGTTAGACACCAGCCGCGTTCAGCCACATATCGTCAATGTCGCGCAATTTGGCGGCATCGAACTTGTCTTGCACTTTCCAATATTCGCCGGATTCGACGAAATAATTGAGGCGCTTTTCAGCGGCCAACGCTTCATGAACGGCGGGAATATCTAGAGATGCGGTTAGGTTTTCCAAGGCTTGGCTATGATCGGCCTGCGACCAATCGGCCAATTCCGTCACGCTTACTTTGGGAAATACCAGCCGCGTTTCCTTATTGGCAGTCAAATTGACGCACAGGCTGCCGTTCAGCGTCGCCATAATCATCATGCGGGCAGACTTTGCCTCTAGGCTTTGCAGGCTTATGTCATTGCGCAGCGGATCAGCCGTGCCTTGGCCATAAAAATGGGTTTGCGTATCGGAATAGACCATGTCGCAGCCGAAAAAGCCCATAATCTTAGGCTTCAATGCGGCCAACGCCCAATAACCCGCCGTAAAGGCCATTGTGCCACCAGCATAAACGAAACCACCAAAGCGATTTTGCAGCGGCACATAGTCCGCTGATGTAATGATGTGTTTTCCGGCAGTTTCGGCGACGCTTGGCCAGCGATCAGCGGGAAAATCATCCGGATGGATCAAATAATTCCAATCATTGCGCACGCGCCAAGCATTATTGATGGCGACGCGCTTTTCAAACATATCGACCGGAAATCCCTGCGCCTGCAAGGCGTCGGGTCCGCTGCCTAAAATGAGGGCTGCATCTAAATTATTCATAACACCAATCCCACGTATGATCACGAAGCAGGTACGGCACGAGACATGAATTTCAATGCCTAGGTCATGAATATATGTACCGTTGCGTAATAGTTGGCATCACGTGTCTGTTACTTCAAAACAAAACACCCGCCAGTTGGCGGGTGTGGGTAGGATTAGCCTATCAGGCCTGAATTGTTATTTGACGGCGTTGCGTGCAACAGCGCGAATATCAGCGCGGGCAATACCTAGGTCGGACAGGCTCCGGTCTGACATGCCGCGAAGTTCGGCCACAGTGTTACGGTAAGAGCGCCAATTTTGGTAAGAGCGAGTGATGTTCATAGTGTTTCTCCTTTCGAGAGCTCCATCGAACTAATCTTTCCTTGTTCGATGATTGAAATATAGGACACGGAAACAACAATGAGTAGATTTTATATTGCAGCGCAGCAATGCACTTGATGCATTGGTTAACGGTTAGTTATGCATATAAATGAGGCATTATGCCCGTTTTAGTATCACGCACCCTGCCGAATAGCCCGCGCCGAACGAGCAAAGCACGGCTAAAGCACCTTTTGGCAAATCATCGGAATACTTTGAGAACGCGACGATGGAGCCTGCGGATGATGTGTTTGCATAATCCTGCAAAATATTGGGCTGTTCGTGGTGCTCGGGTACGCGGCCTAGAACCTTCAGGCCGATCATATCATTCATGCCTTTGTTGGCCTGATGCAGCCAGAGGCGGGATAGGTCTGAGGGCGCGATGTGGTTATCTGCCAAGTGCGAGAGGATGAGCTCGGACACCATCGGCACGACCTGTTTGAAAACTTTACGCCCCTCTTGGCGAAACAGCATATCGCGGCGGTCGGCCATGAGGCCTTCGCGGGTGCGGCGCAGAAAGCCATTATTATTGCGAATATTGTTTGAAAACTCGGTGATCAGGCGGGTGGAGAGAATTTCAAACTGAGTGTCGGATGTCGCCAAATCCGCACGCACAACGATGACAGCCGTGCAGACATCGACAAAGATAAAGTGGCAGTCGCGGTCGCGCCACTCGACATGGGCGGAGCAAATTTCCGGGTTCACAATCAGAATGGCGCGGGCGGAACCGGCGCTAATCATATCCTTGGCAGTTTGGATAGCGAAAGTGGCTGACGAACAGGCCACATTCATATCAAAGGCGAAACCACCGATGCCTAGCGCTTTTTGCACCTCTACGGCGACGGCCGGATAGGCGCGCTCTAAATTTGAGGCGGCGCAGAGCACGGCGTCGATTTGGTCCGGCGTTTTTCCCGCTTTGGTGAGTGCTTTGTTGGCTGAATCCACGGCCATTTCGGCCATGACTGACAATTCATCATCGCTGCGCTCCCGCAAAATCGGGTGCATGATTTCCGGGTCTAAGACGCCGACCTTATCGAGCACATACCGGCGCTCAATTCCGGAGGCTTTGGTGATAAACTCTTCGGAGGATAGCCCCATCGGCTCCTGCTCGCCAGCATCAATTTTCGCCTTATTCACAAGATTTTGTGCCGTAGCATAGGCATTGAATGTGGCAACCAACTCGGCATTGGAAATGGATTGTTCAGGCGTAAAAACGCCCGTTCCGCTGATAACGACCTTTATCACATGCCCCTCCCAGGGTATTTTGACTCGAATGGTGATGCAAACTAGGCTGAAACGGTGCATTTGTCACATGGCAGAATCAGCGCTAAAAAACCGATGTCCTATTTGCTTCACAATTATCGACTAGCCAATTTCAATCGATTAGATTATAGGGTGATACGCCCGAATTCATTAGGAAACTATTATGACGAGCCAGATCATACCCGTCGAGCCGTTTGACTGCATCGTGTTTGGCGGCACCGGCGATCTTGCCGAACGCAAACTAATCCCTGCGCTTTACCAGCGCCAAGTTGCCGGACAGCTTTCTGACCCCACCCGCATTCTTGGTGCGTCACGCGCGCAAATGACAACGGATGAGTATCGTGATTTTGCCCGCAAGGCGATTAACGAGTTTGTCAAACCGGCGGAACGCATTGATGCCGAGATTGAAATTTTTATTGCCAGACTGTTTTATATTTCAGTGGATGCCAAGGCGGATACCGGCTGGGGTGAACTTAAGGCCTTCTTCAATGATGCACCAGAAGAGCGCGTGCGTGCCTTCTATCTGGCAGTTGCGCCTGCCCTTTTTGGTGATATTGCGGATAAGTTGAAGGGCTATGGCCTAATTACGCCGAAATCGCGTATCGTCGTTGAGAAGCCGCTGGGCCGCGATTTGGCATCTGCCAAGCAGCTTAACGATATTATCGGCAATGATTTTGCCGAGCATCAAGTGTTCCGTATCGACCATTATTTGGGCAAGGAAACGGTGCAGAACCTGATGGCGCTGCGCTTTGCCAACTCGCTTTATGAGCCGCTGTGGAATTCTGCGCACATCGACCATATTCAGATTACGGTGGCTGAATCAGTCGGCCTTGAAGGTCGCGTAGGCTATTATAATACCGCCGGTGCGCTGCGCGACATGGTACAGAACCATCTTTTGCAATTGCTGTGTTTGGTGGCGATGGAGCCGCCATCATCGATGGATGCCAATGCGCTGCGCGACGAAAAGTTGAAAGTTTTGCGCTCGCTCAAACCAATCACCGAGGCGAATGCGGCGCAGATGACTGTGCGCGGGCAGTATAAAGCCGGAGCATCAGATAGTGGCGCGGTGGCGAGCTATCAAGATGAATTGGGTTCGCCCTCTAACACCGAAACCTTTGTGGCAATCAAAGCCGAAGTCGCCAACTGGCGCTGGGCGGGTGTGCCGTTCTATTTACGCACCGGCAAGCGTTTGGCTGGCCGCATGTCGGAAATTGTGATTTCGTTCAAACAGGTTCCGCATTCGATTTTTGCGGATGCGGCGGGCCAGGTGTTTCGCAATGAGCT
This sequence comes from Phyllobacterium sp., assembly GCA_031430295.1. Taxonomy (GTDB): domain Bacteria; phylum Pseudomonadota; class Alphaproteobacteria; order Rhizobiales; family Rhizobiaceae; genus JANMEX01. The sequence continues at coordinate 7,782 of JANPBE010000138.1, read as the reverse complement.
GGTTATCCGCTTGCAGCCGGATGAAGGCGTGAAGCAATGGATCATGATTAAGGATCCAGGTCCAGGTGGTATGCGCCTTCGCCATGTGCCGCTGGACATGACATTTGCCGATGCGTTCAAAGTGCGCAATCCGGACGCTTACGAGCGCCTGATTATGGACGTGGTGCGTGGCAACCAAACCTTGTTTATGCGCCGCGATGAAGTGGAAGCCGCATGGAAATGGATCGACCCGATCCAACAAGCATGGGAAGCGACAGCACAGCCGGCGCAGGGCTACACCTCCGGAACGTGGGGGCCAAGTTCAGCGATTGCGCTTATAGAGCGCGACGGCCGCACATGGCATGAGGAAGACTGATGTCTGCGGCTCAGTCAGCATTGGCAAGCGAAAAATTGGTTTCAATGGAGACCAATTCCTTCGACAATGCGTATAACTTAGCCCGTGCTTTGGCCGGCCAAGTGGCGGCGGATTTGAAGGCAGGCATTGCCTCGCGGGGTGCGGCAACACTTGCTGTTTCCGGTGGTTCCACGCCGAAGAAATTCTTTGCCTCACTTTCCGCTGAGACGCTGGACTGGGCAAAAGTGACGATTACGCTGGTGGATGAGCGCTGGGTGGATTCATCCTCCGACCGTTCAAATGCCAAGCTCGTGGCGGATTTGCTGTTGCAAAATGACGCCAAGGCCGCGACGTTTATTTCGCTATGGTCGGGCGGCGGCGTGCCGACGGTTGCGGCTGTTGCCAAGACGAACACCAATCTTGCCAGCCTCAAACTTCCGTTTGATGCGGTGATTTTGGGGATGGGCAATGATGGGCATACCGCCTCATTTTTTCCCGGCGGCGACACATTGCACGACGCTCTGACCAGCGCAGGGCCAGCGCTTGCGCTTCATGCGCCCGGTGCTGGCGAGCCACGCATTACGCTGACGCTGCCGTTTTTGCTGCGCTCAAAAGTGATCTATTTACACATCGAAGGCCCGGAAAAAGCCGCAACGCTTGAGAAAGCTGTTGCTGCTGGCCCTATCGAGGACATGCCCATTCGTGCCGTAATCAGGCAGACACAAGTGGCGATTTCTATCTATTCTTGCTGAGACCTCCCAAGCAGCAACGGAGACCATTATGACCGCAAACCATTCAGTTCAGGCCGTTACGCAGCGCATTATTGAGCGCTCCCGCGCCACGCGCGAGCCTTATCTCACCCGCGTTCGCGCCGCCAAGGACAATAAGCCGAACCGCGCAACACTAGGCTGCGCCAATCTCGCCCATGGTTTTGCTGTGTGCTCACCTGCTGATAAGCTGGCGCTGGCGGGCGATGTGGTGGCCAATTTGGGCATCATCACTTCCTACAATGATATGCTTTCTGCGCATCAGCCGTTTGAGACGTTTCCAGCCATTATCAAGGAAGCTGCACATGCCGTTGGCGGCGTGGCGCAGGTGGCGGGTGGTGTTCCGGCCATGTGCGATGGCGTGACGCAAGGCCGCGCAGGCATGGAGCTATCGCTTTTCTCTCGCGATGTGATTGCCATGGCAGCGGCTATCGGCCTTAGCCATGATATGTTTGATGCCGCAGTTTATCTTGGCGTTTGCGATAAAATTGTGCCGGGTTTGGTTATTGGCGCCTTGACCTTTGGCCATATTCCGGCTGTGTTTATTCCCGCTGGCCCGATGACAACGGGCATTGGCAATGATGAAAAATCCAAAGTGCGCCAGCTGTATGCTGAGGGCAAAGTGGGCCGCGCGGAACTGCTGGAAAGCGAATCCAAGGCCTATCACGGGCCGGGCACATGCACCTTCTACGGTACGGCAAACTCCAACCAGATGCTGATGGAAATTATGGGCCTGCATACGCCGGGCGCGTCATTCGTCAATCCGGGCACGCCGCTGCGCGAGGCGTTGACGCGGGAAGCCGCACAGCGCGCGCTGGCGATTACCGCGCTTGGCAATGACTATACGCCGGTTGGCGAGATGATTGATGAGCGGTCATTTGTGAATGCGGTTGTTGGGCTACACGCCACGGGCGGCTCCACTAACCACTCGATCCATTTGATTGCCATGGCCGCCGCCGCTGGCATAAAGCTGACGTGGCAAGACTTGTCGGACTTGTCAGACGCAACGCCATTGTTGGCGCGGATTTATCCAAATGGCCTCGCAGACGTGAACCATTTTAACGCCGCTGGCGGCATGGGTTTCCTTATTCGTGAGTTGCTGGATAGCGGGCATTTGCATGATGATGTGCGCACGGTTTGGGGCGAAGGGCTTTACCCTTATGCGGTTGAGGCCAAACTAGGTGACGATGGGCTGGTGCACCGTGTGTCTGCGCCTTTGCAAAGCGGCGATGAAAAAGTGTTGACGCCTGCGTATAAGCCGTTCCATGCGACTGGCGGCCTACAAGTGCTTTCGGGCAACCTTGGCAAGGCGGTGATCAAGACTTCCGCTGTGAAGGCCGAGCGTCATATCATTGAAGCGCCAGCGATTGTTTTTGATAGCCAAGAAGCCTTGCATGAAGCATTCAAGGCAGGCCAGCTGACCCATGATTTTATTGCCGTTGTGCGCTTTCAGGGGCCGAAATCCAACGGTATGCCTGAGCTGCACAAGCTGATGCCGCCGCTTGGCATTTGCCAGGATCGCGGTTTGAAAGTCGCGCTGGTAACCGATGGCCGCCTCTCCGGCGCCTCCGGAAAAGTGCCAGCGGCCATTCACGTCACGCCCGAAGCGCTAGACGGCGGCCTGATAGGCCGCGTGCAAACCGGCGACATTGTGCGGCTGGATGCTACGACTGGAACGCTCGAAGTGCTGGTTCCTGCCGGAACGCTGGAAGCGCGCGCGACGCCTGCGGTCGATTTATCTGGCAATGATTTCGGCACGGGGCGTGAGCTGTTTAAGATGTTTAGACAGATGGCGAGTAGGGCGGACGAGGGTGCCAGCCCGTTTTAGTGGAAATGAAATTGGATGATGGCTAGAGAAAATATTTCATCAATTGGCGTTGATGACCTTGGATCACTTTGGGTTAAGCCTTCAAAGTCTGCGTTCCCCCACATCTACCGTGAAGCAATGGAAATCAACTGGGATAACGAACGGTGTGTTTTATTTTGCCCCAAACCGTTAAAATGGACTCATGTCGAGTGGTTCAAACAACTCCTGTATAGTGCGCACTATAATGGGATCAACCTATTGATCACATCGGATACCGACTGGGTGAACATTGACTCAAAGGTCGCAAACTCTTTTGAGGAGGGCGCTGCCGAAGTTTGGCGCTACTTAGGCATTAATCCATAAAATTGCCCAGAGTCTTGCTTTTAAAAGAGAGGGCCAAATTTTGAGTAATTATATTGAACAAAATAGCGGCGTTGACCAAGAAAGCATCGTCTCTATGTTAACAAGATCCGTTATTTTTAACGTATTGGCATGTTTATGTTAAATTTGGCTTGAAAATTTGACATGTCAAAGTGCCAAACCATTCCACGACCTCAATAAGCCGTGCGTCTCTCGTCACTTGGCGATCTGCCGAACTGTTGCCTGTAGCTTTGGGCAAAATAGGAATGTGAACCGAAGCCTGTGGCCAGCGCCACTTCCAAAATTGGGGAGTTGGTTTGGCGGAGCAGTTCGCGAGCGCGCTCTAGGCGTAGGCCCATATAGTAGCGTCCCGGCGTCATGTTGAGATGTTTCAAAAACAGGCGCTCGACTTGGCGCACGGAGAGTTTGACCGTCTTGGCCATGTGGCCGGCGGTCATTGGCTCTTCCAGATGCTCGGCCATGAGTTCGACCACTTTGCGCAGCTTTTCGGAGCGGCCGGACAGGTCGCGTTCGCGGCCGATGCGCTGGCGGTCTGTTCCGGTGCGGATGCGCTCGTGCTGGATTTGGTTGGCAACCTCAGCGGAAATATGTGCGCCCAAATCATTGCGGATAATTTCCAGCATTAAGTCCAGCGCTGTGGTGCCGCCAGCGCAAGTGAAGCGCTTACGGTCGATTTCATAGACATTGCCGGTGCATTCAACGGCGGGAAACCGATCTTGGAATGCGGCGCGATTTTCCCAATGTAGTGTGCAGCGGTGGCCATCAAGCTGGCCTGCCTCGGCAAGCAAAATTGTTCCCAAAACAATGCCGCCCAGCCCGCCGCCGCGACGGCCTTGCTGGCGAATGGCGGTGAGTATTTTGGGCTTCTCAAGCGGATCAAGATTGCTGCTGGCGCAGACAAACATGATGTCTGATGACGGTAAATCAGCCAGCGAATAATCCGGCATCAGCGTGATACCGCTGGAAGCGACGACAGCCTCGCCCCTGATGGAAACGGTCTTGTACTTATAAAAATCAACACCGGAAATGCGATTGGCTATCCGACAAGCGTCAATCATGGCTGCAAATGAGAACATGCCGAACTTATCGACAAGCAAAAATGTGAAGAGGCGGCCGCTGCCGAGAGTATCAGACATAGGTTATGTGTAGCGAACCGCCAATTTTGAAGCAATGGGCGGCCCGACGCGGGTAGCAAAAAAACGACATTGGAACGCCAATCGTTTTGATTAAATCAAGCGGACGCTCGCATGAGCTTTGTCCTCACGCCCGATTTAGAAACGAGGCGCTGCCTTGCCCGCAACGCGATAGGCGGAGACGACGGTGTTGGCCATAAGCATTGCAATCGTCATCGGGCCTACGCCGCCGGGAACGGGCGTGATCGCGCCTGCATTGGTCTCACACTCTGCGAACGCGACATCGCCGACGAGCCGGCTTTTGCCCTCGCCCTTTTCCGGCGCGGGAATACGGTTGATGCCCACATCAATAACCGTTGCGCCGGGCTTGACCCAATCGCCTTTGACCATTTCCGGACGGCCTACGGCAGCGACTAAAATATCCGCAGTGCGGCAAATGGCGGCCAAATCCTTGGTCTTAGAATGGGCAACGGTGACAGTCGCATTGGCAGCCAAGAGCAGATTAAACATCGGCTTGCCGACAATGTTAGAACGGCCAACGACAACGGCATTGAGGCCGGAAAGATCACGGCCACGGGCGCGCTCAATCAACAGCATGGAACCGGCAGGCGTGCATGGCACAAACGCGCTATCCACTTCGCCAGCGCCCAGCTTGCCGACATTGATAAAATGGAAGCCGTCAACATCCTTGTCCGGTGCAATAGCTTGGATCACTTTGCCGGTGTCAATGTGCTTTGGCAGCGGTAGCTGGACCAGAATGCCATGGATGGCATTGTCGGCGTTGAGTTTGCCAATGAGGGTAAGAAGCTCAACTTCCGAAGTCGTATCCGGCAGGGAGTGCTGCACGGAATGGAAATGGCACTCCTTGGCCTTTTTACTTTTCGAGGCAACATAGACTTGAGATGCTGGATCTTCGCCGACGATCACCACGGCAAGGCCGGGTGTGACATGGCTTTCCGAAATGAGCTTGGCGGCGGCATCGCGCACCTTTGCCACCACATCTGCCGCTACCATTTTGCCGTCAATCAAAGTTGCCATTATGCGCTCCGCCTGAATTTTCTCATCGCACTTAAACGCCAAGCATGTTCACAAGGCTGGCTCTAAAGCGACGGATTTCGCCTAGGATTTGCATGTGGCTAGGTCAAGGCTGAAGTTCGATAATTGGACGTGCGCCATGCACTTCCTGTCAAACTCTCAGGCAGAGCGGCGGATTTTTGCAAGGTCAATCACGGCTGCGCGGAATTCATCCAGTGAGCGGGCAATATCAGCGACTTCCGGCTGCGCCGGAAGCGGGGTGAACTGGGTTGGCTGCGCGACTAGGGGCGTTTGCACGGGGGCTGGCGCAGGCTGAGCATAATATTGTTGTACCGGCTGCGGCGCTGGCACGAAGTGTGGCTGCGGCTGCCAGACCATTTGTGGCGCTGGCGCAAACTGTTGCGGTGCATAGCTAGGCTGCGGCGCGAACTGCGGCGGCTGCGGCATGTAAACCTGTTGTGGCATCATTTGCGGCGAAGGCTGCGGGACATAGGCGTATGGCTGTTGCGGCACTTGTTGTGGTACAAATGGCGCTGGCTGCGGCTGTGCATAGATAGGGTGTGGCGCAGGCTGCACATAGACCGGTGCTTCAAACTGCGGCACAAAGTGCTGCGGTGTCGGCACATATTGCTGCTGTGGCGCGAATGTTGGCGCAGGTGGCGGTGTGCGCTCGTCTAGTGCCTGCGGCGCAAAATTTTGTGGCTGACTGGCAAAATAGGAAGCACCAGTTTCCTCTTTCGGCGCGAACATGCCAAGCTTTTTCTTCGTGCGGCCGCCTTGCGGCGGGTTGAACGGGCCGGGTTCCACTGAGCGCCGCGGGGTAGAGCGACCGCCATTAAACTGGCTTTGCAAGGCATCATAAATGCCTTTCATAATCGCCAATCCGAGACCCAGCATGAAGCCGCCGATAACGCCGCCAATGGCCAAAATTTTACGTGATGAGCCTTCTGGCACGTCTGCGGGCTTAGCCGTGCTAATCTGCTGAACATTGGTAGAATTGATTGTACCAAGTTCACCAGTTTCACGAGCGCGCAGCAGGAATTGTTCATAAACGGCACGGGCAGTATTGGCCTCGCGATCCAGCTCACGCAGTTTGACCATTGCTTCGCCGGAAACGCCTTGGCCTGCTTTTAGTTGTCCCAGACGCGTGGCAAGACCCTTTTCGGTCTGCTCGGCGCGATCGAGATCGGTTTGCAATGAGCTGCGAATACGTTTGATTTCATTAGCAATTTCGCCGCGAACGCTATCATATTCTTGCGCCGCTTGCTGAATATCCGGATGTTTAGGTCCAAGTTTTGCTTGCAGTCCGTCAAGTCGCTGTTTAGCCGACGCCACCTGCGAGCGCATTGAGGTTAGCGTGGACGAAGCGATTTCTTCCGGCAAACCACCTGCCGCCACCATTTCAACTGTGGTGGATTTTGCGGTCTGCGCCCGGGCGCGAAGCGTTATCGTGGTTGAGCGCGCAGCGGCAAGCTGATCGTTGAGGCGCAATAATTCTTCGTCGCCGATCATCCGCCCCTCGACGCCGAAAAGACCATTTTCCGTCTTGTATTTCTCAACTTTAGTTTCGGCGTCGGACACCTGCTTTTTCAAATCAGACAGGCGAGACGTGAGTTCACCTGACGTGCGCAATGCCGTATCCGAACGGTATTTCGCTTGCTCACTGAGGTAGATATCAACAATTTTATTGGCAATCAGCGCGGATTTTTGCGGGTCTTCGGAAAACGCGCCGATGCTCACAACGAATGTTTTGGGGCCGCGATCCACATTCATGTGTTCGCCCAAATAGCGCGCGGCGGAGCCTGCGCCGTCTTTTTCAACACTTTTGCCGGACAAGAGGCTTAGCAACGAACCTAAGGCACCCTGATGTAACGTGCCATTAAATTCAGGGTCTTTTTCCAAGCCTAATTCTTTTACTACCCGCTCGATAACGAGCGGCGAGCGCATAAGGCTGACTTGGCTATCCACGATGGCCAGCGAGGCTTCGGATAAGAACACATCTGGATTGAGGTCATTTTCGATCACTTTAAAATTACGCGGATCGACCAGTACTTCGGCTGCCGAGAAGTATAAATGCGGCGTGTTCAGCGCGGTCATCACTCCCAAAGCACCACCCAATATTGTGGTCGCGGCAATCAGCGCACGCCATTTACGTATAGCGCGGAAGACAAATGCCGGATCAATCAGCGGGCGGTTGCTATCCTGCGACGCTGTGATTGGCTGCTCTTCTTGCTGCGGAGCGGGTTGCACATCATCCTGATAGTAGCGTGGTGACGACGCACGATCATTGACCGTAGCTCTTGCCTCATACCCCCCACGGCGTAT
>JANPBE010000137.1:0-3211 GCA_031430295.1 Phyllobacterium sp. | reverse complement strand
GATAGCCCAGAATTGCGTTTTCATTTTCCTCGAACGGCAGCACAAGGCCCATATGGTGGCGGTCTTCCGGCACATGGGCAACGCCCCGCTCGCGCATTTTAGCAGGGTCTGCTTCATGGGTCGGATCAATGGTTTCACCGGAGATGATGAACTTGCCTGCGAAGGCTTTTTCGATGCCGGCGAGCGCTGCCAATAACTCGGATTGGCCATTGCCGGAAACGCCCGCGATGCCGACGATTTCGCCGTCGCGCACGTTGAAGGACACATTATCCACCCGTGCCACGCCCCACTCGTCTTTGACGGTGAGATTGGAAACGCTGAGGCGCACTTCACCGGGCTTGGCGGGGCCTTTATCGACTTCGAGCAGCACGCGCCGCCCCACCATGAGTTCCGCCAGCGCTTCGGGGCTGGTTTCAGACGTCTTCACAGTCGCCACCATTTTGCCGCGCCGCATGACGGAAACGCTGTCGGTGATGGCCATGATCTCGCGCAGCTTGTGCGTAATCAGCAGGATGTTTTTGCCCTGATTTTTAAGCTGCCGCAAAATATTGAACAGATGGTCAGCCTCGGCAGGCGTCAGCACGCCTGTTGGCTCATCCAAAATCAGCGTATCTGCGCCGCGTGTCAGGGCTTTTAATATTTCCACGCGCTGTTGCAGGCCGACGGGCAAATCTTCAATCAGCGCGTCGGGATCGACTTCCAGCTCATAATCATCGGAGAGTTTTTTGAGCGCCACGCGCAGCTTGGCCTCGCCGCCAGTCAGCGTAGCGCCGCCTTCCGCGCCGAGCATGATATTTTCCAAGACCGAGAAATTATCCACCAGCATGAAATGCTGATGCACCATGCCAATGCCCGCTTTGATGGCATCTTGGCTGGAGCGGATATTGACGGGCTTGCCGTTGATCTGAATTTCGCCTGAGTCCGCGCTGTAAAAGCCGTACAAAATAGACATCAGTGTAGATTTGCCCGCGCCATTTTCGCCGATAACGCCGTGGATGGAGCCTTTGGCCACTTTCAAATTGATATTTTTATTGGCGTGGACCGCGCCGAAACGCTTATCAATGGCGATGAGCTCAATTGCGGGCACACCATCTGTTGCGGGAGTTGCCACTTTCGCCATTTATACCACGCCCCCGAACTCATTATTTTTATCAGTCAGTCAAAATTTCTTAAATCCAAGCTATCACGGCATTTGCCATGTGCAACAGGGTTTGCAAGTAATTCTCCACGCCATTCTCGACTATTGTCCAAAGGCAGCGTAAAATGCGGCATGAGTAGTGAAACCGAAAACCGGCTGATTGATTTAGAAACCATTGCCACGCATCAGGCGAAGGTGATCGAGGAACTTTCCACGCTGGTTGCCGACCAGTGGGTAACGATTGATAAGATGCAAAAAAAGCTGGAAGCGCTGATAACTCGCTTTCATTCATTTGAAGATCAAGCCGCTGCGCCGCCTGAGAATACGAGGCCGCCGCATTGGTGAGGGTGACAGATTTCTGTTTGCAACCCAAACATTGACATGCAATGAAATAATAGTTTTGGTTGATTTATTGCCGATGTTAGAGGGCCAAATAGAATGAATCGTCTAGTATTTCTTAGTTTTCTTCTTTTGGCTGGATGTAATACATCTGGCGAAAGCATTCGCGGACCAAGCGGAGCAACCATTGAACAAGCCAAGTGCAGCGGCAGTCCGACAGCTTGCTTGAGACAAGCGTCGAAAACATGCAATGGCCCTTATCAAGTTATGGATAGTTCAAGTAACGCAGGTGGCTTGGTGGCTGATGTTTTACCTGGTCCGGTGACCTGGTATAAAATGAGCTATCAATGCGGCACTTCCGACGGGAAAATGCCAACTTTTGATTTTCGTGGTCCGGAATTTCGTATGCCACAGCCGCGCACGACCCAGTGTAATAAATTCGGAAATTCAATTACTTGTAACAGCTACTAAGTCAGAGTTAGCGCGGTCCTCGTCATTCCGGAATTGCGCAGCAATATCCGGAATCTAGAGGCGTGACGGAGGTAGATAAAGCGCGATAGATGATGGCATTGAACTCAAGTTTCGTTCGCCTACGCCTCTGGATTCCGGTTCTGCGCTTCGCTTGACCGGAATGACGGCCTTAACGGAGGCGTATCCCTTAAAAATTCCCTTTGAAACGTGGTTAATCAAGTGTTAGCCCTCTTAACCTATGAGTGGGGCAATCATTTTTGATTTGCGGGGATTTCATGCGTCTAAAATCTATTTTTTCAGCCGTCGCTCTCGTTGGGCTTATGGCTGTGACCGGCTGTTCTACCGTTGGCAGCTCCATGTTTCCGCGCTCCAGCTATGGGGCGGTTTCTGATGGCGGCTATGCTATTCCGACTGTGCCACTAGGCAAAGTGAACGCCAGCTTCCAGCGCCAGACCGTTGATTATGCCAGCAAAGAAAAAGCCGGAACCATCATCGTCGATACTGGCGAGCGGCATCTTTATTTCGTACTCGGCGGCGGCAAGGCCGTGCGCTATGGCATTGGCGTTGGCAAGGAGGGCTTCGAATGGTCTGGCACGGCGCGCATCGGCCTAAAGCGCGAATGGCCAATGTGGACACCACCAAAGGAAATGATCGGCCGTCGTCCTGATTTGGCAAAATTTGCTGGTGGCATGGAGCCCGGCATTAAAAACCCGCTCGGCGCGCGTGCCATGTACCTCTTCAACAAAGGCGGCGATACGGGCTACCGTCTGCATGGCACACCGGAATGGTGGTCCATCGGCAAAGCCATGTCATCCGGCTGCATCCGCATGATCAATCAGGATGTGATTGATTTGTATAACCGCGCCCAGGTTGGGGCAAAGGTTATTGTTAGGTAGGATTTAGGGATTGAGAACCCGCTGGATGCTGATGTCTCCGGCGGGTTTTTTATTGGGGAGGGTTTTGCAATCACATCTGCTTTACAGGCTCAATGTCGCAATCTAAATTTCAATTCCAAAACCTGTGGATTAAACGATGAGTTTCTGGCGAACGGTTGCTTACAAAATAGCGAACAGCAGGGTTTTCCTGATCCTTGGGACCGTGTATCTTGCTGCATACTTATACGCCTTTACGCGATATATTTTTAGGGGCTGACATAGATAGCAAGAAAAGGCTATTTATATCATATGGTTACGTGTCGTCGTCGCAGCAGGCTGCTTACAAGTATACAAATTGAGCTTATCAAGTATTTCTGTGCGGGTGTGA
>JANPBE010000136.1:0-3307 GCA_031430295.1 Phyllobacterium sp. | reverse complement strand
GCTGTAGAGTACCGCGTCGGTATAAGTGCCGCCGGTATCGAAGCCCAGCCGCAATTTTTCATGAATTTTTGTCAAGTTTAGTGCCCACGCGCCGCATAATATGGGCAGACACATAAGGCATGACGCGGGTTAGGAAAAGGGGAAAAGCGCGGTCGAAATGCGATCGGGAACCGCCCGAAGAACGTACGCCACGCGCACGGAATGCGCACGAAGTCGCATCGAAAGCCGTCCAGAGTGCCGCCGGCGCGGCACTCACCATATAATCGTAGTGTAGATTAACCGCGCGCCATTTCGGCGGCGATGCGGTTCACGTCTGACTGTTTAATACCGGCATCCGCGCGGTCACGGGCAGTCATGTTTTCCAGCATAATCATGGCTTCACGAAAGCTCTTTTCGCGCGATGAAGGCTGGCGAGTGGAGAACGGATTTGCAATGTTAAACATAATGTCTTCCTTTCAAAGTTTTTTGGAGACATGGCAAACATAGTCCTTTTTGAAAATTTGTGCAGTGCAACATTTGAACTTCTATCATGCATAAAACGCATGACTAGTTAATGAGCAATGCGATTAAATTATAGGCTTGTTAATCTTTGTTGCAAAAGCCGAAATCCAGCGCGACAGTCTGCGAAACCATTTTAGAGGGTATCACCATGAGCGTTTCGCCATTGCGCAAGTCCAATATGAATTTTGAAGCCGAGCGGGTGGATCTGGCTTGCGCGTTTCGTTGGACGGTAAAGTGGAATATGCACGAGGCGGTGTCGAACCATTTTTCACTCGCGGTGAATGATAGCGGCACGCAATTTTTGATGAACCCGAACCAAGTGCACTTTTCGCGCATAACGGCGAGCAGCCTGTTGCTGTTGGATGCGGAAGACCCTGCGAGCATGGACCGCCCTGACGCGCCGGACCCGACGGCGTGGGGTCTGCACGGCGCGATCCATCGCAATGTCAAACATGCGCGGTGCGTGATGCATGTGCACTCGATGCACGCGACAGTGTTGGCCTCGCTGGCAGACTCGCGGCTGCCGCCGATTGACCAAAATTGCGCGACTTTTTTTAACCGCGTGGTGATTGATGAAAATTATGGCGGGCTGGCGTTTGAGGATGAGGGCGAGCGTTGCTCACAGCTTTTGACCGACCCGAAAGTCAAAGTGATGATTATGGGCAATCATGGGGTTTTGATTTTGGGCGACAATGTAGCGGACGCTTTTAACCGGCTGTATTATTTTGAGCGCGCCGCCGAGACTTATATCAAGGCGCTATGGACGGGGCAAAAGCTGCGGCTAATTCCAGATGATATTGCTGAAAAGACGGCGGCAGAAATTGATAGCTATCCCGCGCAGGCAGAGCGGCACTTTTCAGATTTGCGGGCGCTTTTGGATGAGGAAGCGCCGGGTTATCGGGCTTAAGCCGCCAGACGATGATCGTTGGTCTTGGCTATAATCGCGTTGAGGCATTCAACGCAAAGATCTAAATCCACCACGCCGATTTTTGATAGCTCGACGTCAATTTCATCCAGCATGACACCCTGTTCCACCAATGTGGCTATCGCGCTGTTGATGGCATCGCGCGTTTCAAAACGGATTGGGAGGGAAGTCATGGCGGCCTCGAACAAATGATTATTTAATCAATTTGCAGATAATCGCTTAATGTTTAGTTAATGTTAGCAATTGCTTTCATATAAATTTGCGGGCACACTGGCAAATCCAATAGGAAAAACAACCACTTGCAGCGCGTGGTAGAAATATTGCCACTTAAGCCTATTGCGCAGGAAACACTTTGGTAAACTCAGCAGGTTTAACCACCTTGCCATCGCAGGCCTTTTTCTGCCGATATTCGACCAAATCAAACCCGCCGGACTCATTGACTTTATAGGATTCCAAAACACCGCAATCGCCCTCTTCGCTGCCAAAGGAAACGCCGGTTACGGTGCGGGTCTTCACATCCCATGTTGGCGACATAAGCTGGCTTTCGCCCACCGTGCGGGGATGGCCTTTCGGGCCTTCGATTTCGACAAAAGTCAGATTTTCTTTGGGGTCCGTTAGATAGACCAGCGCAAACAGGTTGGCGGTTTGCTTGCCAAATGTATCGCATGGAATCTGCCAAATGGCGGACTCTTCTGACATTTGGAAGCCTTTGACACCGGTTTTCATGGTCTCCGGCTTGCAGTCAAATTGCTTTTGCGCGGCTGCAAGCACTTCCTTGTCCACCTGTTCGGGCGTTAAATCATAGGCTTCAAACATGTCGGCGGCGGGTGCGGCGGCGCCATCATCTGCGGCAGCGGGTGTATTGCAGCCGGCGTTGCCTTTAACGGAGGCGCGGAAAATGGGGAAGCCATCCATGACGATAATGAGTTTGCCAGCGGTGATTTCAATAGTCTCACCCATCAAATCATCGAGTTGCAGCGTTTGGACTACATAGTCATTCTCGCCCGGCAGCTTGTATAATTGATACTCATAAAGGTCATAGCCATTGGTTTTGCCGCCGGTGGCAATACGGCTGAGTGTGACATCCTTGCCGCCAATTTTCATATGGGCGGGCTCGTGCTTGTTGTCCTCACCAATGAGTTTTTCCGTGAAGATATAGGCGTATTTGTCCGTTTCCGGATCGCGATCATCCTGCCAGAGCACAATGCTGCAACCTTGGGAGCGATCAACTTCGGATTTTTCGTAGAGATTGAGATCAACATCGGGCGCGGATTGCGCCGCTGTATGAGCTGTGAAGCCCATTACGCACATCACGGCCAGTACACTGCGGCAAAACCAGGCGAACATTTGATGACCCTTTAATTGTAAGAACAGAATTCAGAGGAAATATCTGGCGCGCCGCTACGACGCGCCAGACAAAGGCCAAATTACTGGCAAGGGTTTTCTTCGGTGCAGTCGGACGATTGCTGCGCCTGTGCATCGGCATCAGCCTGCGCTTGTGCATCGGCATCCGCTTGGGCCTGAGCATCAGCATCAGCTTGAGCTTGCGCATCGGCATCAGCCTGCGCTTGTGCGTCAGCATCCGCTTGGGCCTGAGCATCGGCAGCAGCTTGTGCGTCAGCGTCTGCCTGAGCTTGCGCATCAGCATCGGCCTGAGCCTGTGCATCTGCGGCGGCCTGAGCTTCAGCGTCTGCCTGTGCTTGGGCATCCGCGGCGGCTTGAGCTTCAGCAGCTTGCGCCTCTTCGGCGGCTTGGGCTTCTGCAGCTTGTGCTTCCTCAGCAGCCTTGGCTTCTTCGGCAGCTTGCGCTTCAGTAGCTTGCGCCTGCTGCAGAAGAACCAGCGCCTGCTGCCGAAACGCCTGCTTCAGCTGCTGAAGAACC
>JANPBE010000135.1:0-1115 GCA_031430295.1 Phyllobacterium sp. | reverse complement strand
GCCAATCACATCACCGTAAACGCGCTTGGCTTCTTCGCCAAACCATTCGACATAGGACGCACCATATAGGATTTCGCCCTTGGCCTCAGCCACTGGTTTGCCCATTTCGGTGGTGAGTATAATGGCCAAATCATCGGCATTGGCGACCATAAGATCGAACAATTTGCGCATGACAATGGCACGTTCTTTGCCAGTTTTTTTCGCCCATGACTTCTGCGCGGTGTGGGCTGCATCAATGGCGCGGGAGGTTTCTGCGCGGTCCATATCCGGCAACGTGGCAATGACATCGCCGGTAGAAGGGTTGGTCACGTCAAAGGTTTTGCCGCTGTCGGCTTTGTCTGTCCAAACGCCTGCAACATAGGCTTTAGCAACCAAAAGCGACGCGTCTTTGAGACGGGAAGATAATGAAGAAGCGATCATTGTGGATTAACCTTTTGCGCATTCGCGGATGGAAGCTTCAATAATATCAAGGGCTTCGTTAAACACGGAGTCCTGAATGGTGATGGGCGCCAAGAAGCGGATGACGTTGCCGTACACACCGCAGGTGAGCAAGATGAGGCCCTTTTCCAGCGCCTTCAAACGGATGGCGTTGGTCATATCAGCGTTTGGCTTGTCTGTACCAGCGAGGTTAAACTCAATGGCCTTCATAAAGCCAAGGCCGCGAATATCGGCAATCTGCGGCACATCTTGACGTAGCGATTCCAAACGCTGATGCAGACGCGCGCCGAGCTGCTGGGCACGTTCGCATAGCTCTTCATCGTCGATTACATCCAGAACGGCGTTGGCTGCGGCGATGCCAATCGGGTTGCCGCCATAGGTGCCGCCGAGGCCGCCGGGGCCGGGGGCATCCATGATTTCAGCGCGGCCCGTGACAGCGGCCAGCGGGAAGCCGCCCGCTAAGCCCTTGGCCATAGTGGTTAAATCGGCGACAACATCATAATGCTCCATAGCAAACATTTTGCCGGTGCGGGCAAAGCCTGTCTGCACCTCATCGGCGACCAGCATAATGCCGTATTTATCGCAGATTTCGCGTAATGCTTTCATGAAAGCCTTTGGCACATCATAAAAACCGCCCTCGCCCTGCACGGGCTCAACGATGATGGCGGCAACGCGGT
>JANPBE010000134.1:0-1272 GCA_031430295.1 Phyllobacterium sp. | reverse complement strand
CGGAAAAGACCGCTAACCAGTTCCATGAGGATGTGAAGGCACTGGGTTGCCTAGAACCCACGCACGAGCCGCGTGCCACTGAACATATCGACGGCATGGTCAAAATCATCCAGCAGCTTTTGGACAATGGCAATGCCTATGTCGCCACTGGCGGCGAGGGTAGGGAAGTCCTGTTCGCTGTTGGCTCTATGGCGGATTACGGCAAGCTGTCCGGCCGCAAATTGGAAGACCAACAGGCCGGCGCCCGCATCGCCGTCGAGGCGCATAAGCGCAACGCAGGCGATTTCGTCCTCTGGAAAGAAAGCGCCGCCGACCAGCCCGGCTGGCACGGCGCATTTAAGGAAAAAGGCGTAGAAGCCCCCATCTACGGCCGCCCCGGCTGGCACATCGAATGCTCCGCCATGAGCAACGCTTTCTTAGGCGAAACCTTCGACATCCACGGCGGCGGGTTGGATTTAATCTTCCCCCACCACGAAAACGAAATAGCCCAATCAAGATGCGCCCACGGAACGGATGTGATGGCCAATGTGTGGATGCACAATGGTTTCTTGCAGGTCGAGGGCAAGAAAATGTCCAAGTCAGACGGGAATTTCGTGACCATCCACGAGTTGCTGCATACGGATAAGTTTGGCGGAAGGAAGTGGCCGGGCGAAGTGTTGAGGCTGGCCATGCTGATGACGCATTATCGGGAGCCGATTGATTTTAGTGTGAGGCGGTTGGAGGAGGCAGAGAATATTCTGAAGCGTTGGTCAAATTTGGTCGATTGCTTTTATAGCTTTATACCAGAAAGCGAGGGCGATGACATCATAGAATATTATGAGAATAAAGACCTTGAGCGTACGGAACCCGAAGGTCTCGAAGCATATTTTGACGAAGTTGCTGATGATCTCAACTTCAGTCGTGTTGTTTCACGCATTCAAAGTGACATTACCTCCATAAACACTGGTTTTCAGGGGATTCCTATCAGTCGGGGCGACCGCCTTAGGCTGGTGCACAAAACTAGGCGTTGTGCCGTAAAGGTAATCAATAGTTTAGGTTTTGATTTAAAAAAGGAACGGAGGCTCTTTGATGAACAGTTCAGGAAAATTGACCAACGTCTGACCTTCCTCGCATCCAAAAACTTCGCCGAGGCCGACCGCATTCGTGATGAACTACTCACACAAGGCATCCAACTAAAAGACGGCAAAGACCCCGTCACCGGCGAGCGCGTGACGACTTGGGAGGTGAAGCGGTGATAGTGCATCTGTCGCGCCCCCCTCTGTCCTGTCGGAC
>JANPBE010000133.1:0-1023 GCA_031430295.1 Phyllobacterium sp. | reverse complement strand
AAGCGAACTTTCATTGCACATCCATTGCGTCAAGCTCATGAAGCAACTCGTCAAAAACCAAATCACCATCCATCGTTGGACCGCTGTTGCGACCCTCATTCAAGAGTTTTTTCAGTTCGTCTATCGCCTCATCGCGTTGTTTGCGACGGTGTTTCCACTCCCGCATCGCATCACGAACGACTTCACTTGAAGACGCATACTCGCCGGATTCAACAGCTTTGCGCATATCTGCCGCCATTTCGGGTGTGAGCGCGACGCTGATTTTTTCAACATTAGCCATAGGAAAATCCTTTTCAATCGGTAGGCAAGTTTCCTACCGATTGAAGGAAATGTCAATTAGGCCGCTTTCTTCGCCTTTGGCGCGATCAAGTTCTTTGCCACCAACAACTCGGCAATCTGCACTGCATTAAGCGCTGCGCCCTTGCGCAAGTTATCCGAAACCACCCAGATGTTCAGGCCGTTTTCGACCGTGGCATCTTCGCGGATGCGGGAGATGTAGGTTGCGTCTTCGCCAGCACAATCGATTGGCGTGGCGTAGCCGCCATCTTCCAACTTATCGACAACCAAACATCCTGGTGCATTGCGCAGAATTTCGCGGGCTTCGTCGGCTGAAAGCGGGTTTTCGAACTCGATGTTGATGCTTTCGGAATGGCCGATGAACACGGGCACACGCACACAAGTGGCTGTGACCTTGATCTTGGGATCAAGCATTTTCTTGGTCTCAGCGACCATCTTCCACTCTTCCTTCGTGTAGCCATCTTCCATGAACACATCGATGTGCGGGATGACGTTAAAGGCGATGCGCTTGGTGAACTTCTTGGATTGAATGGAATCGGCCACGAACACCGCGCGGGTCTGTGTGAACAGCTCATCCATGCCTTCCTTGCCAGCGCCGGATACGGACTGGTAGGTCGAAACCACGATGCGCGTGATCTTGGCGGCATCGTGCAATGGCTTCAAGGCCACAAGCATCTGCGCTGTTGAGCAGTTTGGATTGGCAATGATGTTGCGCTTGGTGAACTG
>JANPBE010000132.1:0-5108 GCA_031430295.1 Phyllobacterium sp. | reverse complement strand
GGTTGAGGCCGATCTTGTTGCTAGAACAGCAAGTGAACTAAGGTTCAACCAACGCTGGTCCGCAATCTCGTTCGATGGACGCGATGCCATTCTGACTGGCGTTGCCGAAAATGTTGTGCAGAAACGTGCGGCGACCAAGCTTACGCTTGAAACCTATGGTGTTCGCGTTGTTTCAGACCAGACTACGCTCCCGGAAAAAGCAGACCCATTTGTCTTTAGCGCCACCAAGGATGCTGCCGGAATTACCCTAACCGGTAATTATGACAGCTCAGAAAGCCACGCTGCGCTCTTGGCGGCAGTAGCCAACGCAATGCCGGGTATTGACGTTACAGACAAACTCACCTTAGCTGTTGGCAAGCCGGATGGTTTTAATGCGCTTTCAGGCTTCGGTATCAGCCAGTTGGCCGATTTAACCGGTGGCCAAGTCAGTTTGTCAAACTTGAACTATTCAATAAAAGGCACACCCGTTGATCCGGGCACCTACACCCGCGTTGCTGCGGCAGTTGCAGGTGCTTTGCCTGGAAAAGGTATACTAAAAGTCGTTGACCTCACCATTCCTCCGCTCGGAAAACCTTATGAGCTTTCTGGTAGCTATGATGGAGCAACAGTGAACTTAACTGGTTATGCGCCGTCGAAGGACGCAAGTGCCGCGGTAGAGGCGAAAGCAAAAGAGTTATTCCCCGGCAAAACAATCAAGAACGCCTTGGTTCTCGCAGCGGGGTCCGCGCAAAACTTTGCAGATTTTGCCACTTTTGGTTTGAGGCAGTTGGCGGTGCTTGAAAACGGCGTGTTTTCCTTCAAAGACCTCGATTTTAGTCTGAAAGGCACACCACTTGATGTTGCCGCTTATGACATGGTCACCAAAGCCATTAACGAAACTCTACCAACCGGTGTAAAACTTGGCACTATCAAATTGATGAAGCCACTCGCGCCCGTGCCTGCAGTAACTAATGCTGCACCGGCATTGTCCGAGCCTACACCAGAAGCAAAGATATGCTTAGAGTCCATCTCCGGACTTTTGGCGGCTGGGCAAATCAATTTTGAGTCGGCACAAGCCGTGATAAGCGCCAGTTCAAAACCGCTACTGGATGGGATTGCTGCCATATTGATCTCATGTCCCGAGGCGAACATGGTCATCACGGACCATACTGATACAGATGGCGAAGATAAAACCAACCAAATTCTCTCATCAGATCGGGCCAACGCTATAAAGGACTTTATGCTCAAAGCCGGGATTGCGCCCACGCGTTTATCTGCAATAGGCTATGGTGAAACACAGCCGCTTGTTGCCAACGACACACCGGAAAATAAAGCAAAAAACCGCCGGATTGAGTTCAGGTTGGTTCGTTAAGGGATTGAAATCATGATGTATCTTGCCAGCCAGATTTGGCTGTTCTTGGCTCTCGCCTTCTTTATAGGTCTCTATATCGGGTGGATAACTTCGCGCCCCGTGAATAGATACTGAAGGAGTAGCACTCATGTTCATGTTCCTACTTCAATCGGCGATACTGCTTGCAATCGCTTTCATCTTAGGCTGCATCATCGGGTGTTGGCTGCGACGCATGTTTGCCAATGATACGGTAGCACCAACAGTTGCGGCGACATCGACCGTCATCGCGATATCTGCCGTTGCCGCGATGCCTAAACCTGCCGCATCTGTAGCAGAAGCTCCCCTAGTTGTTGGTGAGCCAGCACCGGAACCTGTAAAACTCGTTGCAACAATTGAAGTGAAGGCCAATGCAGCTACCAAAAAAGCAGCGCCGAAATCTAACGCAGCAGCCAAAAAAGTTGCCGTAGTTGCGGCTGCCGCCAAACCAGTCGTCGCGCCGGTCAAAAAGCCAATTGCCCTCAAATTGGTTAAGCCCATCGGCGGCAAGCCCGATAATCTAACCCTTATCAACGGTATTGGTAATGTGCTCGAAAAGCGGCTGTTCGACATGGGTGTGTTCCACTTCGAACAGATCGCTAATTGGACCAAGGCGCAGGCCGTTGAGTTCGGTAAAGCCGTCGGCTTCCCCGGGCGCGTTGAGCGCGAAAATTGGGTGAAAGAGGCCGCACTATTTGCCAAGGGCGGCACCACAGAACATGCACGAAAAGTGGAAGCTGGCGATATTCCAACCAGCCGTAAGTCCACAGCTGCTGAAAAAGGCAAAAAGAAGTAAGCCAAATCGCCCCCTTTTCTCTCTCCTCATTTCTTCAACGGGGAGAGGGCAGGGTGAGAGGTAGCTTTATATAAAAGTTACGAAAGATTTAGAAAATAACTAATTGAAATCAATAGCTTAACTAGAAATTTTTGCCTTCAAAAACTTAACAATCTGCACTGGCAGCGTGCCAGTATCCAGCATCGGAGAATGTCCTTGGCCCGGAACTGTCAAGCCAACACAACCCGGATGCCGCGCCAGCATTTCGTCAAACGTCTTTTGGCTCAGCAACCGCGTGTTTTCACCCCGAAGTATCATCATTGGCAAATGCTTCAGCCCGTCAAACTGCGCCCACAGCGGTGGCAATTGCGCGTCGGCCTTTAGCCCGGCAAGCGTTTGCGCAATGCGGGGATCATAGTCAGGCACAATTTTGCTCTTCGCATCTTGCCTATATATCGCCCTTGCATGACGCATCCAATCTTCATCCGAGAGCGCTGGGAACGCTTTGCCATGCAGCGCTTTCTGTACGGTTGCCGCCTCATCCCAAGAGGTGAGAGCAGGCGCTTGGCCCAAATAACCGCGAATTTGAAACAGCCCGTCTAGTTCGATCACCGGACCGATATCATTGAGAACAACCGCGCGCATTACAGTCGGGCGCATCGCTGCAAGAACATGGATCAGCAGCCCGCCGCGCGATGTGCCGATGAATGCCGCATGTTCAATGCCAAGCGCTGTTAGTCCAGTGAGCACATCCTCCGCTTCAGTGACAACATTATATTCAGTGATATTTTTTGCATATTCGGAATTACCGCGCCCGCGTGAATCTATTGTCACGACACGAATCCGCTCCGCCGCTAGTTGTACCGCTAACCCGTGAAAATCACGGCTGTTGCGCGTGAGCCCGGGAAGGCAAACCACCGTCGGCGCACTCACCTCATCCTTGCCATAAACGCGTCCGTAAAGTGAAAGGCCGTCGGCGCTGGTAAACCGGATTTCTTTGAATTCGCTCATTGATAATACCACCTGTGACATTGCGCTAGGGATGCCATAGCAAGACGCAGACAAATCTGCAAAATATCAATAGTTCTGATAGGTTACCAGTTGTTAGAGCCCTTGCTCCACACGCCACTCACGACTATGGTGCGGCGCGTTGCAAGAGGCTGAAAACCTCTCGCCCAGTCAATTTTTCGGAGTTAACGTTCATGCTAAAGGGTTCCATCACAGCGCTTGTCACGCCATTCGATCAGGCAGGGCGCTTCGATGAGAAATCGTTCCGTGATTTTGTCGAGTGGCAAATCGCGGAAGGCACGCATGGGCTGGTCCCTGTTGGCACCACGGGCGAGTCGCCGACCCTGTCGCACGCTGAACACAAGCAAGTTGTTGAAACCTGTATTGATGTTGCCGCGAGGCGCGTGCCCGTTATCGCCGGCGCAGGCTCCAACAACACTGAAGAGGCGATTGACCTTGCACTGCACGGCGAAAAGGTCGGCGCTGATGCCGTTCTCGTGGTCACGCCTTACTACAATAAGCCAAACCAGCGTGGCCTTTATGCCCATTATGCTGCCATTGCCAAAGCGGTCAGCCTGCCAATCGTGATCTACAATATCCCAGGCCGCTCCATCATTGATATGACACCGGAAACAATGGGCCAGTTGGTGCATGATTTTAAGAACATAATTGCCGTAAAGGATGCCACAGGTAAAATCGAGCGCGTTTCCGAGCAACGTATCACCTGCGGCCATGATTTCATTCAGCTTTCCGGCGAAGATGCCAGCGCATTGGGCTTTAATGCCCAAGGCGGCGTCGGCTGCATTTCTGTTACCAGCAATGTCGCGCCCCGCTTAGTATCGCAGTTCCAGCTTGCCTGCCTCTCTGGTGATTATAAGGCGGCGCTGGCGCTGCAAGATCGCTTGATGCCGCTGCACAAGGCCATGTTCATAGAGCCAAATCCGGCAGGGCCAAAGTATGCGCTTTCAAAGCTAGGCAAAATGCAGAACATTCAACGCCTGCCTCTGGTGCCTATTGAAGCTGCCACTGCTGCCAAAATTGACGCAGCCATGAAACATGCGGGGCTGATAAATTAATTTATGGCCAATGCACAGGTAAAGCCAAAATATGCGGCGGAAAACCGCAAGGCGCGTTTCAATTATGAAATCACCGATACAGTAGAGGCGGGCATTATGCTCACCGGGACGGAGATTAAAGCCCTACGTCTTGGCCGCGCCAATATCGCTGATAGCTACGCCTCCCACGAAGAGGGCGGCGTTTGGCTGATTAACGCCTATATCCCGGAATATTTGCAAGCAAACCGCTTCAACCACGAGCCCCGCCGCCGCCGTAAGCTGCTGCTGCACGCCAAGCAAATTGCCAAACTAGCCCAATCCATTGAGCGCGAAGGCATGACGCTCATCCCGCTCAACATTCATTATAATGACAAGGGCCTGGCCAAGGTCGAACTCGGCTTGGCCAAGGGCAAGAAAAACCACGACAAGCGCGAAAGCGAAAAAGAGCGCGATTGGAACCGTGAAAAGGGCAGGCTGCTAAGAGATAAGGGCTGAGGGAATTTATTTGATCTTCGCTCGATTTAGCCTCCAAGACTCACTTGAAAATATCACATGTATGTTATATTAATTTCTAATGTGGACAGTTGAAATCGATGATTCAGCCGCAAAAGAATTTGCGGATTTACCCGATGAGATGCGTGATGAAATGCTCCGTGTTTTTGAATTGTTGGAGAATTTCGGGCCTCAAAATCTACCGCCAAAACTAGTCTCTAAGATTGGTGATAGGCTTTGGGAGCTCCGCGTGAAAGCTTCGGGTGGCATTTCTCGTGCTTTCTATTTCACTATCGAAAAGACGGCGATAATTGTAACTGTCTACGTGAAGAAAACTCAAAAAATACCAGATCGCGTTATGGATAGAGCTAAAAAGCGGATGAAGTCTCGATTGATTGCTGAAAAAAATCGT
>JANPBE010000131.1:0-6540 GCA_031430295.1 Phyllobacterium sp. | reverse complement strand
CGCATGCCGGAACTGCAATTTTTGGATCGATGGCGGTTGCCGCGACACCGGCAACATCCGATGGTCTCGCCTTATCAACAGGCGATGACGCAGCAATATCGCAAAGTTTGATCAGCGCATTATTGGCGCTGTTTGCGGGTGTTGTCTGTGCAATAGCAGATATTGGCAGGAACCCCAAGCCTAAGACAAAAACGACAAGTTTGCGCATGATGCACCCTCCACCAATTTATGCCCCACGGGAGTGTGATGCAGAATGGCGGCGCTGTCAAAATCAAAGATTATGATGCTGGGCATAAGGAAAAGCCCCGCCAAACGATTGCTTGGCGGGGCTGATGTCAATTCAACTATTAAGGCTGATTAGCCCTTGAGGATAGACTTTCCGGCGTAACGCGCCTGCGTGCCGAGGCCCTCTTCAATACGGATGAGTTGATTGTACTTGGCGGTACGGTCCGAACGGGCAAGCGAGCCGGTTTTGATCTGGCCGCAGTTCAGCGCCACTGCCAAATCAGCAATGGTTGAGTCTTCGGTCTCGCCGGAGCGATGCGACATGACGGAGGTGTAGCCAGCTTTATGGGCGGTTTCGACTGCGTTCAGGGTTTCGGTCAATGTGCCAATCTGGTTGACCTTGACGAGAATTGAGTTTGCGACGCCCTTCTTGATGCCATCAACCAAACGCTTGGTGTTAGTTACAAACAGATCATCTCCGACCAACTGGCAGGTCTTGCCAGCCAAATCCGTCAATGTCTTCCAGCCTTCCCAATCGTCTTCGGACATTCCGTCTTCGATGGAGAATATTGGATAGTCAGTTGCGAGCTTCGCGAGAAACTTGGCTTGCTCGGTGGATGTCAGCTTCTTGCCGCCCATGCCTTCATAGACATAGTGACCATCTTTGTAGAATTCAGTGGCAGCGCAATCGAGCGCGATGCCTACATCAACGCCCGGCTTGAAGCCTGCTTTTTCGATGGATGAGACGATGAAATCAAGCGCAGCCTCAGGGCTTGCAAGGTTTGGCGCAAAGCCGCCTTCATCGCCGACGTTGGTGTTGTGGCCAGCATCTTTCAGACGCTTTTTCAATGTGTGAAAAATTTCTGAACCCATTCGCACGGCTTCGCGAATTGAATCCGCGCCGTAAGGCACGACCATGAATTCTTGGAAATCAATTGGATTATCAGCGTGCATCCCGCCATTGATGATGTTCATCATCGGCACTGGCAACAAGCGTGAACCAGTACCGCCAACATAGCGATAGAGCGGCAGACCAGCGGACTCTGCGGCGGCCTTGGCGACGGCGAGCGACACGCCGAGGATGGCATTGGCGCCGAGGCGGGCTTTGTTGGCTGTGCCGTCCAAATCAATCATGATCTCGTCGATAAGGATTTGCTCTTCTGCATCCATGCCGCCGATGGCATCAAAAATTTCGGTGTTGACGTTGTGAACGGCCTTTTCGACGCCTTTGCCCAAATAGCGCGAGCCGCCGTCACGCAACTCGCTGGCTTCGTGTGCGCCTGTGGATGCGCCGGATGGAACTGCGGCGCGGCCAAACGAGCCGTCTTCCAAGATCACATCAACTTCGACTGTGGGGTTCCCACGGCTATCGAGAATTTCACGGCCGATAATGTCAACAATTGCGGTCACTGGGAGAGTTCCTTTCGTTAGGGAATTTGATTTCGTTTGCCCCATAAAGCAGATTTGCAGAAAAAGGAAACAGGTTTGTGAATGGCAGCTGTGCAATCACGGCATGTAAGCAAAAGACTGCTGTGTATTCACGGCGTGAAAGATAATGAAACCAGAGTTCATCAGCATGGACTCATACTCGCCGCAATTGCTAACGACCTTCGCCCACGGTGGCGGGCGGCGATTTGAGGATGATCGCAAACCGAAGGGACACATAAAATGACGCAGATTTCAGGAGTTGTGAGTTTGTTTTTTATTGCGATGGCGTTTTTAACATCATGCAATCAGCCGGACACGCCCAAGGGCAGTGAGTCCAAGGCTTTCATAATTCTGCATGAGTAAATGAGTTAGCTCTTGGTGAGCTTATCATAGGCCATCAGCCGTTCGATGAGTTCCGGCATATCCTTCAAATGGATCATGTTGGGACCATCTGACGGCGCATTATCCGGGTCTTCGTGCGTTTCAATGAACAGGCCCGCAACGCCAACCGCTACCGCTGCGCGAGCAAGCACTGAGACAAAGCGGCGGTCTCCACCTGATGATGTTCCCTGTCCGCCCGGCTGCTGGACAGAATGTGTGGCATCGAAAATTACAGGTGCGCCAGTTTCCGCCATGATGGGCAGCGAGCGCATGTCGGAGACAAGCGTATTATAACCAAAAGATGCGCCGCGTTCGGTGAGCATGACTTTGGAGTTTCCGGAATCGACTATTTTCGCCACGACATTTTTCATGTCCCACGGTGCCAGAAACTGCCCCTTTTTTACATTGACGACGCAGCCAGTTTGCGCTGCGGCGACGAGCAAGTCTGTCTGGCGTGATAGGAATGCGGGAATTTGAAGAACATCGACCACTTGGCCAACGATGCGGCACTGCTCTTCGGTATGAACGTCGGTGAGTACGGGAAGGCCAAAGGTCTTTTTGATATCGTTGAAAATTTCCAGCGATTTTTCCAAGCCCATGCCGCGCTTGCCGTGTATTGAGGTGCGGTTCGCTTTGTCGTAGCTGGTTTTATAGACTAACCCGATGCCGAGTTTTTCGGTCATTTCTTTCAGCACGCCAGCCATCATAAAAGCATGGTCGCGGCTTTCGAGCTGGCATGGTCCGGCAATAAGCGAAATAGGCGCGTTATTGGCAAAGGTCACATTGCCGATTGTGATGCTTTTGTCTGGTCCGTTCATGGTACTGCCTCAAATGCAAAATAGGCGCCCTGCCCCTTGGCGGGCGCGACGATGATACGGCCCAAATGCTCGGTAAATTTGATGTTTGACGTAGAGAGCTTCTCGCGCACGGCTATCAAATTTGTGGTTCCAAAGATTACAGCGCGGGCGATGAGGCCGCGCATTGTGCCATGAATGTGGACGCCGAAAACGCCTTCAAATCCTTCATGGGTTAGCACAGAAACTGTGCTGTTAGAGGCGTGAATGTCCATACCGAAAGAATGTGCATCCACCTCGCGCTCGTTGATAAGCTCTTGGAAGAGATATTGAAAGTCAGTTGGATTTGGCTCTGTTAGCACAACGCTTTTGATCGATACTACACTGTTCTCATGGCCTATAAGGTTGGAGCGATCTGCTTTTGGCACATTGATACGTTCGCAAGTGAAGCCGAAAAAGTCCGGGCTGCGCAAATCAGCGGCGAACGCCAGCGAGAAATCCATACGGGCTTTTTCGCCGGATGGTGTTTCAAAGTCACGGCCAAAGTCGAGAATTTGACCTGCCGAAATGCCCGCTTTGACGAAGGCTTCATGGTCAGATTTTGTATCATGCGAACCCATGACAATGGCGGAAAACCCCTCCGTCCCACGCCGGAAACGAAATGCTGCATCACGGGCTGAATTGGTTGCCGTGCAAGGTTGAGGCTTCCGCTGTTTCGCGATGTCCTATGGCGAGCGGTTCTAAAAATGTGCCGTCCTTGAAATAAACACAGGCATTATGCGTGCCAAATGGATGAATACCGACAGGGGCGACAATGAAGCCGAGCGCTTCTAAGCGGGCTTTGGCAATGGCCAAATCTTGCGTGGGCAAAACCAGATGATCGAGCGGCTTGGCAACGCGGGGAGATGTGTTTTTGGACTGACTTTTCATGGGCGTTGATGTGCCTCAATTTCCACCACGCGGCAAGTGGCGGCAGCGCGTTTTGTGCTGCGGCTTTGCCAAACTTGCGCCATCAATGGCAAGTATCTATGATTTCCTTGGGGCATGTTATTGGGATTCGGTCTATTACCGAATGAGTTGGCGCGGCACAATTTATGAAGCAGATAATTTTTATTTTCGTGGCACTTATGCTGTTGAGCGGTTGCCAGACCAATGATGTTTTGGTGGGGCCGACGGTTGCGGCGCCTTCGACGCCGGACAAATTTGCTGCGCTCGTAATTGATGGCGGCACGGGCAAATCGCTTTATGCGCTGGCAGCTAGTGAGCCGCGCTATCCGGCCTCGTTGACAAAAATGATGACCCTTTATTTGTTGTTTGAGGCCATGCAGTCAGGTCAAGTGACCAAGGAACAACTCATTCCGATTTCGGCCAATGCGGCTGGGCAGCGACCTTCGAAGATTGGCCTTAAGGCGGGATCGACGATCGATGTGGATACCGCCATTCGTGCCATAACGGTGAAATCAGCCAATGATATTGCGGTGGCGATTGCTGAGTTTTTGGCCGGTTCCGAAGATCAGTTCGCCGCGCGTATGACCAGTAAGGCGCGAGAATTGGGTATGGCGCGCACGACATTTCGTAATGCGTCCGGCCTGCACGACCCGCTGCAAGTGACAACGGCGACGGATATGGCGCGGCTCGGGCTTTCGTTGCGGCAGAAATTTCCGCAATATTTCAGCTATTTCTCGCTACGCACAACCACTATCAATGGCAAATCCATCAAGGGCCATGATCGCGTTTTGGATATGGTGGATGGCGCAGACGGTATTAAAACTGGCTATACCAAGGCCTCCGGCTTTAATCTGGTCACATCCGTGTGGCGCAATGGCAAGCTGATGGTCGCCGTTGTTATGGGCGAAGACACCGCCAAAATCCGCGATGCGCGCATGGCGGGGCTGATTAGGGCGACGTTTGGTAGGGTGCAGTGACCAGACTTATTTAATTTTACTCCCGAAATAAATCTCGCTCTACTCCAGATCACAATTGAGGCTTGGGAGGGCTGGTGATGGAAGTGTATGAAATTAAGCCGGATTTTTTGATCGGCGATGAGCAGTCACTTCGAGCGCTGTTTCCCGCAACACACACTTTGGCTGCTTTGAAAAGCCAGAACAAACTCGACAAACATGCGCGACTTTATCCAGCGCTCGTCGTTTTTGTGCCTTGGCACGCAGAATTTGGATGGCAAAGCCGATGTCAGCCCGCGCGGTGATCCTGCTGGATTTGTGCACATTCTTGATGATGAAACTTTGGCGATTCCGGATCGTCCGGGCAACAACCGGCTTGATAGTTTGGTCAATATTCTTGCCAATCCAAACGTCGGCCTGTTGTTCATCATTCCCGGTTTTGACGACACATTGCGCGTGAACGGAGTGGCCCATCTTGTGAGAGACCCTGCCCTGCTTGAGCGCTTGGCCGTTAATGGCCGTGCGCCAAGGCTGGCGATTATCGTCAAAGTGCAAGAGGCCTTCCTGCACTGCGCCAAAGCCTTCCGCCGCTCGCATTTATGGAGCCCTGACCATTTTCAAGACCGCAGCGAAATGCCGTCGCTAATGAAGATTTTGATGGATCAGACGATTGGCTCGCCGAGCGATGAG
This sequence comes from Phyllobacterium sp., assembly GCA_031430295.1. Taxonomy (GTDB): domain Bacteria; phylum Pseudomonadota; class Alphaproteobacteria; order Rhizobiales; family Rhizobiaceae; genus JANMEX01. The sequence continues at coordinate 1,121 of JANPBE010000131.1, read as the reverse complement.
GGCGAGATGAGGAAGATGGATGAGGGGCTAGAGGTGGATTATCGGGGGTCGATGTATTGATACGGTTGGGCATTTTTCAACGAAAGCGATGAGCGGACCACGCACTTAATTGTAATGTTTTGTTATGCCTGCGGGACAAAATGCGTACCTGAGTGATGTTCCGACGATTAAGTCGCCCTATAGATCAGGAGGCTTTACCGCGTTCAGTTTGGGATGGAATTTCTCGTAGTCGTCATGTGTCCAAATTATGCAGACGGATCAATCGCTTTGCCTATAGACTCTTCTAATATTGGTTGAACTTTCTTCATGTTCCGAAAAAAGTCTACGAGTGCGACAGACAGGGGGTCTAACCCTGATTTGTCGCTGATATATTGAACATTTTTTCTTACTTCATTGATAGAAGTTTGAAGCTGAGAAATTTCGACAGTTTTTTCGGTCGGAAGATTTAGCTTAAAGACATTGAAATTGGTATACAGCCTCACAAGACTGTTTGATAATTCCTTTTTCACTACAGGGTCTACATTACCAGTATCGGAAACCTCTAAAGTAAAGTCGCTGAGTTTTTCCAAAAAAATTGAGTTTTCACTCATTATTGATTTAAATTCTTCAATTTTCAATTCTTCTACACGATTCAATTTCGACTCATACAACGACCAGTATGCTGCTACTCCACTAGTAGCGCCGATACTAAGACATGAAATGGCCACCGCCAAAACATGTTCTTTCGCGATTTTTGCTATCCGAGCTAACATCTGTTTCATCCAAAACCCAATCTCAAATTTAACGACAAATTGGATTATAACGTTGACTTGTTTAAGGTGGATAGAATCATAAATATTTCTATTGCTGTATCTTCACTGTGACATCCGATTTCAGGCCCACTGAGTTTTTTGCTTTTTCTCTTCGCGGACATATCTCTTGCTCCCACAGGTGAATGTTAGCATACATTTCCATGGTTTCACGTAAATCTTTTTCCAGATTTATATCACAAATAGAACTAACAGTGTTCGCTGAATTGACGACCTTTAAATCTACTGCTTCTTGGGCCGAGACGCCGGCGGCAGACAAACCCAACATAACAGAAACATATCCGGACATCACTGCACCCTTCATCGGGCGAC
>JANPBE010000130.1:0-8511 GCA_031430295.1 Phyllobacterium sp. | reverse complement strand
GCCTTCGCACCCGGCCGCATGGACGCCAGCCAAGAGCAAACCGATGTCGAGAGCTTTGAATATCTTGAGCCGGTTGCCGATGGTTTCCGCAATTATCAGCCCAAGACCTACAGTGTTTCGTCCGAAGAATTGCTGGTCGATAAAGCACAACTCTTGACGTTAACTGCGCCGGAATTGACAGTGCTGGTCGGTGGCCTTCGTGTTTTGGGTGCCAATAGCGGCGGCTCGGCTCATGGTGTTTTCACAAAGCGCCCACAAACGCTTACCAATGACTTCTTCGTCAACCTGCTCGATATGCGCACCACATGGAAGGCCGCGCCGGACAGCGAAGGCGTGTTTGAAGGCCGTGATCGTACAACGGGCGAATTAAAGTGGACCGGCACTCGCGCTGATCTCGTATTTGGTTCAAACTCGCAACTGCGCGCGTTGGCCGAAGTCTATGCCCAAAGCGATGCCGCGCATAAGTTCGTAAGCGACTTCGCCGCCGCATGGACCAAAGTGATGAACGCTGACCGCTTTGATTTGGCTTGATATCAATCGGACCAATTTTAGGTAGCAAATATTGAACCCAGTGCAGCGATGCATTGGGTTTTTTCATGAGTATTTGCCACACCTCAAGAAAACTTCGAATTTCCCAGCCCGTCCCAACATTAGAAAATTAAACCGCCACAAGCCAAATCAGGGGGTAATAATATACTCGACTAAATTGATAGAGTATAAGAGTATCAAGGTTAGAATTCGCCAATAACTGGCGATGAGGAGGTAACAAGTGGCTTATTTCTTTGGCGTTGATTTTCTATTCGTTGAAAACAGTGAACTGGTGAAAGCGAATTCGGAACTGCAAGTTTGGCGCAAAATCGTGAGCGCAATCAAACGCCCCGCCAAACCAGCGCTGCGTAGGCGCGGTCCTCGGTTTGACTGATTGAATCCTCCGATAATGCGAGCAAAATCATGAGCAAGTTTCTGATTGTTCCGGGGTTTAACGGTTCTGGCCCCGGCCACTGGCAACATCATTGGCTGCAGGATAACGAGGCGGCAGAGCTGGTTGAGCAGGATAATTGGACTCACCCTGTTCTGGCGCAATGGCTGCATAAATTGGAGGCCGAACTGGTGGGTAATCCCGGTGCCATTTTGGTCGGCCACAGTCTTGGTGCCATCCTTATCGCCAACTTGGCAGGGCGTTTATCAGCAGAACATGTCGATGGTGCGATCTTGGTTGCCCCGGCTGATGTTGAAGCCGCGCAAAGGCGTCATCCTGCGCGAATTGATTTTGGCGCAATGCCGCGCCGCCGTCTGCCGTTTCCCTCCATCGTGGTGGCCAGCCAAACAGACCCTTATATGCCCTGGCTTAAATCGCGCGAGTACGCTGGCATTTGGGGTTCAGGCCTCGTTGACCTTGGCGATGCAGGTCACATCAATATCGCAAGCGGCCATGGTCGCTGGCCGGAGATATATAACGTTGCCTCAAGCCTCAGCCGTGATACCAAATTTCTGGCAGGGCAGTCCGCGATGTTCGCACACCCGCCAACGGCTGCAACGTTGCGCCATATTGGTTGCTAAACTACTTCTCTGTGTTGCAACCATTTTGAATAATGCCTAAACCCCGTTGTCTTCATCGAGACTTCGGGGTTTTCATTTCGTGATTTCACAACGGGCAAAATATGCAATGCGGGCGCTGGTGATGCTGGCCAAGGTCGCTCCCAGTCAATCACTGTCGATCACTGAAATTTCTGTAGAACAGAAAATTCCCAAAAAGTTTCTTGAACAAATATTACTTGAACTGAAGCGCCATGGCCTTGTCGAAAGCCGTCGTGGTAAGGAGGGCGGGTATTTGATGCGGCGTGCGCCGAGCGAAGTCACCTATGGCGAAGTGTTGCGGTTAGTCGATGGTCCGCTCGCGCTGCTGCCGTGTTTGAGTAAGATTGCGTATAAAAAATGCGAGGACTGCGGTGATGAGGCAAGTTGCGAGGTGAGGCGGGTTTTTGCAGAAGTGGCGCTTGCGACGCGAGCCGTTTTGGATAGAGCCACGCTTCAGAGTTCAATTGAGAATAACAATCCTGACTTTGGAGTTCATTTGGAATGAATTTTCTAAATCATGGCGAAAATCGGGCAGAGGGAGTTTTCTTTATCTCTATCAATTAAGTAGTGTTTGACATGTTCAACACATGGAGGCTGATATGAATAGACGAACTTCTTCATTCCTGCTCGCAGGTACAATCATTGCATCAATGATCCTGCCAACAATGTCTCCAGCGTTCGCAGATGCGACAATCCTAAACGTTTCTTATGATCCGACCCGCGAACTATACAAGGATTTCAACGAGGTTTTTGCTGCCAAATGGCTGAAAGACACCGGCGAGACGGTCACAATTCAAGCCTCACACGGTGGCTCCGGCAAGCAGGCGCGCGCGGTTATCGATGGTCTGGAAGCCGATGTGGTAACACTCGCGCTTGAAAGCGATATAAACACCATCGCCGCAAAATCCGGCAAAATCGCTAAAGACTGGCGCTCAAAACTGCCGAACAATTCCTCTCCCTATACCTCAACAATCGTCTTTCTGGTGCGCAAGGGCAATCCAAAAGCTATCACCAACTGGGGTGATCTGGTGAAAGACGGCGTTGAAGTTATTACACCAAACCCGAAGACTTCAGGTGGCGCGCGTTGGAACTATCTGGCCGCATGGGCATGGGCAAATGGCGAATATGGCGGCGATGAAGCCAAGATAAAGGATTATGTCGGCCAGCTCTATAAGCATGTTCCGGTGTTAGATACCGGCGCTCGTGGTTCGACAACAACATTTGCCCAGCGCGAAATCGGCGATGTGCTGTTGGCATGGGAAAACGAAGCCTATCTGGCGCAGGATGAATTCGGTGCTGATAATTTTGATATAGTCGCGCCGCCGCAATCAATTCTTGCCGAGCCGCCTGTCGCCGTTGTTGACGCCAATGTGGATGCTCATGGCACACGCAAAGTGTCAGAAACTTACTTGAATTATCTTTATTCCGAGGAGGGTCAAAAGATTATCCTCAAACATCACTATCGCCCCTCAAAGCCGGAACTAGTCGATCAGGCGGAGCTTGCAAAGCTACCGAAATTGAAGCTTGTATCGATTGATGACCCAATTTTCGGTGGATGGGCGAAGGCGCAGCCTTATCATTTTGACGACGGTGGCGTATTCGACCAAATATACAAGCCCGCCAAGTAAAGGCTAACGCATGACGAAACTCTTCGCACCCGCGAAGTCAAATTGGAAAAGGCCAAGCGTTCTGCCCGGATTCGGGCTGGCGCTTGGCTACACGCTTGTCTATTTGACCCTTATCATCCTAATCCCGCTTGCAGCGCTGATCTTAATGGCCGCCAAGCCCGGCCTTGCACCATTCTTGAAAATCTTGACTGATGAACGTGTTGTACACGCGCTTTTTATCAGTTTCGGTACGGCGCTTATTGCCGCGCTTATAAATGTGATCTTCGGCGTCATCATTGCATGGGTGCTGGTGCGCTATAAATTCCCAGGCCGCCGCATCATCGATGCCGTGGTGGATCTGCCATTTGCGCTACCCACAGCCGTTGCGGGTATCGCGCTCACAGCGCTTTATGCGCCAAATGGCTGGATTGGCCACTTACTGAAACCCTTGGGCATCAAAGTCGCCTTTACGGACATCGGCATCGTCATCGCGCTCATCTTCGTCGGCCTTCCGTTCATCGTGCGCACGGTGCAGCCAATAATGGAAGAAATTGACCATGAGGTTGAAGAGGCCTCAGCCACGCTGGGCGCAACACGCTGGCAAACCATCTCGCAAGTGCTGTTGCCGGGTCTGGCACCCGCGATTTTGACAGGCTTCGCACTTGCTTTCGCGCGCGGCGTTGGCGAATATGGCTCAGTAATTTTCATCGCGGGCAACATTCCCTACGTCACGGAAATCGCGCCTCTGCTCATCGTCATCAAGCTGGAAGAGTTCGACTATGCGGGCGCAACAGCCATCGCCACCATCATGTTGATGATCTCATTCACCATACTGCTAATCATCAATCTTATTCAATCGTGGAGCAGAAAGAGGTACGGTTATGGCGCGTGACCTCAATGAAGACCCGATCCGCGTTGCCCCGCGCCGCGCAACCACCGAAAGCCGCCGCTGGCGCTTCATCCTCACGGCGGTGGCGCTCGGCTATCTGGCGTTATTCCTAATATTGCCGCTGGTTGCCGTGTTCACCGAAGCCTTCCGCAAAGGGGCAGGGACGTTTTTTGCCGCACTTGTCGATCCGGAAGCGCTATCGGCCATCTATCTCACCCTGTTTGTGGCGGCCATTGCCGTGCCTCTCAATCTTGTCTTCGGCATCGCCGCCGCTTGGGCAATTGCCAAATATGAGTTTAAGGGCAAGGCGCTATTAACAACGCTGATCGACCTGCCATTTTCTGTTTCGCCAGTCATTTCCGGCCTCGTGTTTGTGCTGCTGTTCGGCTCCAGCAGCCTGCTTGGTCCTTGGCTGAAATCATATGGCTTGCAGGTTATCTTCGCCGTGCCCGGCATTGTGCTGGCCACGATTTTTGTCACGTTCCCCTTCATCGCCCGCGAGCTTATCCCGCTCATGCAGGAGCAGGGCACGACGGATGAAGAGGCGGCGCTTTCGCTTGGCGCCAATGGCTGGCAGACGTTTTGGTACGTCACGCTCCCCAATATCAAATGGGGCCTGCTCTACGGCGTTTTGCTCTGCAACGCCCGCGCCATGGGTGAGTTCGGCGCTGTATCCGTGGTATCCGGCCACATTCGCGGCCTCACCAACACCATGCCGCTGCACATAGAAATCCTCTACAATGAGTATAATTTCGTCGGCGCATTTGCGGTTGCCACGCTCTTGGCTGTATTGGCGCTTGTCACACTCATACTTAAAACCTTGCTCGAACTGCGCTTTGCCGACGAGCTTTCAGCCCTTAAAAAACACTAGGATTGCTTTATGGAAGTTCGCATTGATAACGTTCGTAAAGAGTTCGACCAGTTTCCGGCACTCAATGATGTATCGCTGGATATCCGCTCAGGCGAGTTGATTGCGCTGCTCGGCCCTTCCGGTTCGGGAAAAACCACGCTGCTGCGCCTCATTGCGGGCCTTGAATATCCAACGCAGGGAGCAGTCTTTTTCGGCGATGAAGACGCCTCCCGCAAGACCGTGCAGGAGCGCCACGTCGGCTTTGTGTTCCAGCATTATGCACTCTTCCGCCATATGACGGTGGTCGAAAATGTTGGCTTTGGCCTCAAGGTAATGCCATCTGCCACCCGCCCGACAAAAGCGGAAATCCGCCGCCGCGCCATGGAGCTTTTGAATTTCGTTCAATTACCCGGCCTTGAAAACCGTTACCCCGCCCAGCTCTCCGGCGGCCAGCGCCAGCGCGTGGCGCTTGCCCGTGCCATGGCGATTGAGCCAAAAGTGCTGTTGCTGGATGAACCATTCGGCGCGCTGGATGCGCAAGTACGCCGCGAGCTGCGCTCGTGGCTACGCGATATTCATAACAAAACTAAGCACACCACCGTTTTCGTTACCCACGATCAAGAAGAGGCGCTGGAGCTGGCAGACCGCGTTGTGGTGATGAGCAAGGGCAAAATCGAGCAAGTCGGCACGCCGGATGAGATTTACGACAACCCGCGCACGCCCTTCGTGTTCGGCTTCATCGGCGAGTCCTCACGCCTTCCCGTCACCGTCGGTGGCGGCCAAATTCGCTACCATGGCACACAAATCGCCGAGGCAACGGATGATATGCCGACAGGCGAGGGCACATTGTTCTTTAGGCCCTACGACGTCGAAATCGCCGATGGCGTCAGCGCGGCGATCGAGGGCACAATCATGGGATTGCGTCGCACAGCAGGCACGCGCCACGTGGAATTAGAACTACCCGCAGGCCACCGCTTGGAAATCGAGCTCTCGCCGGATCATTCCGCTCCCATTGGCTCCAAAATCGCTTTCCGGCCAAAGAAGTGGAAGTTCTTCCCGATGGGTAGCTAATCTTAGCCGCATCTGCTGTGGCCATTTCCACTCAATGCGTTTAGAGCAACCCCATAACAAAATTTTGGAGTTACCCCATGCGCTTAGGCGGAAGAATTGCAGCGGCAAGCGAAGTATTAGCCGATATGAATGCCCGCAAGCGCCCTGTCGCTGACGCCCTCAAAGACTGGGGCCTGTCGCATCGCTTCGCAGGCTCCGGTGACCGCGCGGCTATCGGCAATTTGGCTTATGATGCCTTGCGCAAAAAGTCTTCGCTCGGCTGGCGGATGGGCGATGATGCACCGCTCAGCCTCGTGGTTGGTGTCTTGTTCGACGGCTGGAACGAAACGCCGGAAAGCCTTGCTGCCAAGCTCGATGGCGATAAATTCGCGATGGCGCTGCCGGAAAATATGTCCCATTTTCACGCATCAAACCTAAGCGATGCACCAGCCCATGTCCAAGCGGACTTGCCGGAATGGGCAATGACCTCGCTTGGCTCCACGCTCGGCGATGATCTCATCACTGAAGGCCAAGCGCTAACCCAGCGCCCGCCGGTCGATATCCGCGCTAACCGTCTGTTGTCGTCCCGCGATAAAGTGTTGGCTGATCTGCCAAAGGACATCGGCGCAACGGCGTCTGATTTGGCCGTTGATGGCATCCGCATTCCCGCCGGTCCGCGTGATTATCGCCAGCCCAACATTCAAGCCGAACCCGCCTTCCAAAAAGGCTGGTTTGAAATCCAAGACGAAGGCTCGCAAATCGTCGCGCAACTCATTGGCTCAAAGCCCGGCCATTCTGTGCTGGATTATTGCGCTGGCGGCGGCGGCAAGACTTTGGCACTGGCGTCCATGCTAGAAAACAAGGGCCAGATTTACGCCACAGATAGCGATAAATCCCGCCTCGCACCTATTTTTGAGCGTATCAAACGCGCCGAAACCCGCAACGTGCAGGTCCGCCCCGCCCGTTCCGACCTGTCGGATCTGCTCGGTGCAATCGACCATGTGGTGATTGATGCGCCCTGCACAGGTGCTGGCACATGGCGTCGCCGCCCCGATGCAAAATGGCGTCTCGGCGAAGGCCAGTTGCAACAGCGCATGAAGGAACAGGCAGAAATTCTGGACGCGGCCAAGGCCTTCGTCAAAACCGGCGGCCATTTGGTTTATATCACCTGTTCGCTTTTCGCGGAGGAAAACGAAAACCAAGTCGCGAGCTTTTTGGCAGAGAACGAGGCATTCAAGGCCCTGCCAGCCGCGCAAGTGCTTGCCAGCGCCATGCCATCTGCCGATGCTGTGCAGTTCATTCTAGGCGCAAACGGCGTGACGCTCACCCCGCATCGCACCGGTACTGATGGGTTCTTTATCTCACTATTGCAAAAGAGCGCGTAGGCCTCATGTCGTGTCATATAAAATAATCCACGTAAAATTCAGCAGCGAAGGTACCCGCGACGTACACCACAATGTCTGGACAAAAATTCTGGATGGCGCAGCGGGAATTCTCGCCTGAGAGCTTGAAATTAAGGGTGGCGATGGTCTGTCAGCGTAGCGCCAGTCGCCATCCAGTCTCAACTGCCCTCAACCACGCCAATCACAATAAGCACCTGAAAATCTTCCGCCTTGCAGCCGGAGACAACCGGCATTGCCTCGCCCGGCGGTACGGGAATGCTGGCCACTTGCGCTTTGGCTGGCGAACAAGAGTTGGCACTTTCGGGCGTGTAGCGGGCGGCACGGCAGCGCAGATGTGTCACGTCATAAAGCGATGCGCCTTGGTCAAGTTCCCATTTTTGTGTGCCATCCGCCCCTTTTGGGTGGATGGTCAGCACCGCCGTCACCTCACGCGCACCGGAGACGACATATTTGCCCGCCGGAATAGGGAACACTGGCTTTTCCATCAAAAGCCCATGCTCCTCTAGCCACCACTCGCCGCCATCAAACCTCCAGCCCGCAGGCGCAACGCTGCCTTCAACACCAACCAGTGTTTCATAATCACGCAGCTTCACACCGCGCGGGCCGGGGTCCACTGCCCAGAGCCCCCAATTTTCCGCGCCGGTTCCGGAGTTCAGCGTCTTGTCGCCCAGCGCCGCGATATATTGGGTCGGTATGCGCTTATAGGCTGTCTCGGCACTCGCCAACTGGGACGGCAAGAACCAGCAAAGCGCAAGTAACGCGACTTGCGAAAGTCGATTGAGCATTTTCAGCAGATGCGTGTTCATCGTCTCACCCCCTGTATTTTGCACTTGTACGCGGCTCACACTGAACTAGACCAATCCACTCTCTACCAGTTGCCGTAAAAAGTCTAAGGAGTTTCAAAATGCAAAAAAACTGGTTCACCCTTTTAGGCTTTATCGCCCTCGTCTTAGGCGGCGGCACCGCTATTGGCTTCGCTACGCTTCCCGGCGCTTGGTATGCCTCGCTTGTGAAGCCTGTGTTCAACCCACCCAATTGGATTTTCGGACCAGTCTGGACCATCCTCTATATAATGATTGCCGTGGCAGGTTGGCGTCTTTGGGAGAGCTACCGCTCCAGCACAGCCATGAAAAT
>JANPBE010000129.1:0-4721 GCA_031430295.1 Phyllobacterium sp. | reverse complement strand
GCTGTGCAACATTGCCTTGGCTTAACGCTGGCAATGACTGATAGAAGTCATAGTCAGCAGCTCCTGGAGGGGCATATTTACGCAACCATTCGTCCCATTTGGCTATAGCGAATACGGCCGCCGGTCCATTGGTTTCGCCGCCACGTGAGACAGATGCACCCGATGGGTTACAGCTATCTTTTTCCATGCGGATGCCCCATTCGTCAATCGGGCGGCCATTTGGAAGGCCCGGCGATGAAGCCCCTGCCATTGAAAGCCAAGCATCCGTCATGCGCCAACCAAGATCTGGGGCGCGTTTGCCATAATCCATGTGACCGTAGATCTTAACGCCGTCGATTTCCTTCACATCTTCCGAGAAAAACTGAGCGATATCTTCGTATGCAGACCAGTTAACCGGAACACCAAGCTCATACCCGTACTTGGCTTTGAACTTGTCCTTGAGGTCTTGACGTGCAAACCAATCCGCGCGGAACCAATAAAGATTTGCGAATTGTTGATCTGGCAACTGCCAAAGTTTACCATCGGGACCTGTTGTGAAGGACGTACCAATATAATCAGGCAGATCGAGTGTCGGGCTGGTTACATCTTTGCCTTCACCAGCCATAAAATCTGTCAGATTGACGGCGGATTGCAGGCGCGAGTGGGTGCCAATCAAATCAGAGTCATTGATGTAAGCATCGTAAAGGCTGCGATTGGTTTGCATCTGTGTTTGCACAGCTTGCACGACCTCGCCTTCACCAAGAATCTGATGGTTTACCTTGATGCCTGTGATTTCTTCAAAGGCTTTGGTCAGGACAGTGGACTCATACGTGTGAGTTGGAATGCCTTCGGAAAGAACGTTGATTTCCATTCCCTTAAATGGTTCGGCTGCTTTGATGAACCATTCCATTTCTTTTAATTGGTCTTCTTTAGACAACGTCGAAGGCTGAAATTCGTCGTTGATCCATTTTTCCGCGGCAGCTTTATCTGCCCAAGCCGAACCGGCCCCAGCGAATAGCGCAAGCGCCGCCGCTGATACCAAAAGGTATCTTTTCATTGGTGTCTCCTCCGTGCGTATCTCGCCAGACTAGTTTGGCAAGCTCCCGTTGCCATCCGATTATTCCGGATTTTACAACACTGAAATGAAAAATCAGGAACGTCAAGTGAATATTTTCGAACCTCAAAAAACTTATTTTGCCATTGTGCAGTGCAATATGCACATTTTTTACTTGCAAACATTCGTTATTGCGTAAAAAAGAAATAAAACGAAAATTTAGGAATTCACACATGGAGCCGCTCCATCCCAGACTTACCGACATTTTGGATCTTGCACGCAACCGCGGACGAGTAGATGTCGACGGGCTGTCCTCGTACTTTGATGTGACGCCGCAAACTATCCGTAAAGACTTAAATGATCTGTGCGACCGCAGGCTGTTACAGCGCGTGCATGGAGGCGCGGTTTATCCATCTGGCGTTACCAATTTTGCCTACGATGCGCGGCGGATGTTAGCCACTGATAGTAAGGCCCTGATTGGTGCCGCGGCGGCAAAACTTATTCCAGACAATGCGTCTATCATCCTCAACATCGGGACAACGACAGAACAAGTGGCAATGGCATTACGCCGCCACCAGGGTTTGATGTGCATTACTAATAATATCAATGTTGCCAATATATTACGAGATGTTCCCTCAGCTGAAGTTGTCATCGCAGGTGGCGTTGTGCGCCATGCGGATGGCGGTATTGTTGGCGAGGCGACTGTGGATTTTATAAAACAGTTCAAGGTGGATTTTGCCATAATCGGAGCGTCCGCAATCGACCATGAGGGTGTGATTTTGGATTATGACTTTCGTGAAGTGAAAGTTAGTCAGGCCATCATCAATCATGCGCGTCAAACAATACTTGTGGCCGATAGCTTGAAGTTTGAGCGTACGGCCCCAGTTCGTATCGCAGACATATCAATGGTTGATATTTTTGTAACCGATGCAGAACCTTCGCCAGAAATTGTTGCGATTTGCGCCGCAAATAATGTGCAGTTAGTAGTGGCCACAAATTTGGCCCAAGCGGATGTAGCGTGACATGGAAGTACATGATTTATTTGTCATCGGCGGCGGCATTAATGGATGCGGGATTGCCCGCGACGCGGTTGGGCGGGGTTATTCGGTTTTTTTAGCTGAGATGAATGATCTGGCTTCAGGCACTTCACGCGCTGCAACAAAGCTAATCCATGGTGGTCTTCGCTACTTGGAGCATTATGAATTCAGGCTGGTGCGCGAGTCTTTGATGGAGCGCGAAGTGCTATGGGCCAACGCACCGCATATAATCTGGCCGCTTCGTTTCGTGTTGCCCCACCATAAAGGCCTGCGCCCGGCCTGGCTGCTCCGTCTTGGGCTTTTTATGTACGACAATCTTGGTGGGCGAAAACTTCTTCCTGCGACCAAGACCTTGGATATGACTAGTGATGTAACTGGAAAGCCGCTAAAAAAACTATTCACCAAAGGATTCGAGTATTCAGATTGTTGGGTGGATGATGCGCGGTTTGTGGTGCTGAACGCGCAAGATGCGGCGACGCGAGGCGCAACTATCCGAACCCGGACCAAGGTCGCTAGCGCTCGGCGTCATGAAGGAATTTGGAGCGTTGAGATAGAAGATCGCCGTACAGGCAAAATTGAAACGATCAAAGCACGAATGCTCGTTAACGCAGCGGGACCTTGGGTGGACCAAGTAATTAGCAATGCATTCGGCAAAAATGACGTGCACAACGTGCGCCTTGTTCAAGGCAGTCACATTATTGTGCCGAAGATATTTGATCATGATCGCTGCTATATTTTCCAAAATGCAGACAATAGAATTATTTTTGCGATTCCTTATGAGCGTGATTTTACCCTGATAGGGACGACTGATCAGGACTATATCGGCGACCCCGCAAACGTTGAAATTTCGCAAAGTGAGATCTTATATTTATGCGATGCGGCATCCGAATATTTCGCAAAGCCGATCAAACCGGCAGATATTGTATGGACCTATTCCGGGGTTCGTCCGCTATTTGACGATGGCGCAACTTCGGCGCAAGAGGCGACGCGGGACTATGTATTGAAGGTCGAAGGTAGCGCTCAAGAAGGTGCGGTGCTCAACGTATTTGGCGGCAAGTTGACCACATCTCGCCGTTTGGCGGAGCATGTCTTGGAAAAGATAGAAGAGGTTCTCGGCAAAAAAGGTGCGCCTTGGACAATTTCAGCGGCTATGCCCGGCGGTAACTTTCCGGCACAAGGATTTGACGCCTTAGTGTCAAAAATTCGTGCTGCCTACCCGTTTCTAGATGCAAGGCGTACCACAAGGCTGGCACGGCTTTATGGTACAAATGTCTTTCTTTTGCTGGGCATTGCCAAGAATATGGCAGATCTTGGGGAGCAATTCGGTCCGGATTTAACCCAGGCTGAAGTTGACTATCTTATGGAATATGAATGGGCCATTGAAAGCGATGACATCTTGTGGCGACGCACAAAAGCGGGTCTGGTTACAGAAAAAGCGGATGTAGAAGCGCTGACTGCCTACATTCAAACTGAGCAGGCTAACTAGTCAAACCGTCAGATGCGCTCTAACATCGGCACGGTCTAAATCTGCTGAGGGGCCGGAGTGGACCACTTGGCCGCGATCCATGATGTGAACTTGATCGGCTAACTCTCGGCAAAAATCGAGATATTGTTCGACCAGCACCACGGCGATACCAGCGGTATCGCGTAGATATCTAATCGCGCGGCCAATGTCCTTAATTATGGAGGGTTGGATACCCTCTGTTGGCTCATCTAGCACCAATAATTTCGGGCGCATAACCAGGGCACGACCAATAGCGAGCTGCTGTTGCTGACCGCCGGAGAGGTCACCGCCGCGACGATGCAGCATGTTTTTAAGCACTGGAAACAACTCAAAAACGTGGTCGGGGATCGCACGAGAACCGTACGGAGTCGCAGCGAAACCCGTCTGTAAATTCTCCGAAACGGTGAGCAACGGAAATATCTCCCTGCCCTGCGGCACAAAGCCGATGCCGCCTCGCGCACGGTCTTGTGGCGGCTTACCATCTTGCACAACACCATCAAAAGAGACCGTGCCGCTGGTCAATTTATGATGTCCGACAATGGCCCGCATCAGGCTGGTTTTGCCTACACCATTGCGCCCCAAAATGCAGGTGATCTGACCTGCCTTGGCATCCATACTAACGCCGCGCAGCGCCTCAGCCGCGCCGTAATGCAACACTGCATTGTTGACTACCAACATCGTCATCTCCCCAAATAGACTTCGATGACGCGATCATCGGCACTGACAAAATCCAGACTGCCTTCGGACAAAACCGAGCCCTCGTGCAAACAGGTGACCTTGACGCCCAGCGAGCGGACAAAGTGCATATCATGCTCGACCACCACGACTGAACGAGTCTTGGCGATCTCTTTGAGAAGGCTTGCCGTCTCGACAGTTTCGGAATCTGTCATGCCAGCGACAGGTTCATCAACGAGAAGCAGCTTTGGATCTTGTGCCAGCAACATGCCGATTTCGAGCCATTGCTTTTGCCCGTGACTGAGGTTCGCCGCTAGTTCGTAGCGACGGGGTTCGAGCCGGACGGTTGCCAGAATTTCCGTAATGCGCTCTGCCTCAGCTTCGCTGGATTTGTGGAACAGCGCCTTGAACGCTGTGCGTGGACCGGCGAGCGCGAGAAGCAAATTATCTTCTACGCTCTGGCTTTCAAAGA
>JANPBE010000128.1:0-1320 GCA_031430295.1 Phyllobacterium sp. | reverse complement strand
TTTCTATCGCGAACCGTGGCGGGAAAAGGCTACCGGATTATCATTGTTGATCCTGTAAACGACATGAATGCCAGTGCTGCAAATGCTATTTTGAAGAATTTGGAGGAGCCTACACCGCGCACTTTGTTCATGCTCATCGCTCATTTATCGGGTCGTTTGCTGCCAACCATTCGCTCACGATGCCTTGGCTTGAAGTTCAAAGCGCTCGAAAATGAGGCAATGTTTGATGCGCTGACGCATATCGGGATTGATACGCCAATCGCTCGAGATGGATACGGAAACGATACGGAAACGATGCGCCAAGGCGTCGGACGGTTGATCGAGCTTGCCCAAGGCAGCCCGCGCACCGCCGCCATGCTCGTTCAAGGCGGCGGCCTCGAAATCATCAATGCAGTTGACGGCGTTCTTCGTGCACCAAAGTTTAACGGCGTGACGGCGGGCAAGGTTGGCGAGGCGCTGAATGCGCGCGAGGCTGAGCCGCTGTTTGATTTGGTATGTGAGCACTTGCTAAACATAATTTCAGAGGCAGCGACAAAGTCGGCGATGGCGGGCGAGGGCGGTGCGGCGGCGTTGGCAGAAACCCATGCAGACCTTTCGGCCAAACTCAGCGAGAGTAACCGTTTCAATCTCGATAAGCGGCAGACGATTTTGGAGACTCTACACACCATCCATAAATTGATGATGCGCTAACGTTGCAAAACCGGTTTCCACTTTTGCCAAACTTGGTCTAAAGACAAGAAACGAAATACCGACACATTTGGACTTATGAATAATCACATGCGCGATAGCTTTTATATTACCACTCCGATTTTTTATCCCAACGGCGTGCCGCACATTGGCCACGCTTACACAGCGATTGCGACAGATGTTTTGGCGCGCTTTCAGCGGCTGGATGGCAAGGATGTTTTCTTCCTGTCCGGCACAGATGAGCATGGTCAAAAAATGCAGCAGACCGCCGTGAAGGAAGGCATCACGCCCCTGCAATTGGCAGACAAAAACTCGGCAGTGTTCCAAAAGATGCTGAGTGTTTTGAATTGCTCCAACGATGATTTCATCCGCACGACGGAAGAGCGCCACAGGGTTTCCTGCCAAGCGCTGTGGGAGAAGATGGTCGCCAATGGTGATATTTATTTGGACACTTACGGCGGCTGGTATTCGGTGCGCCAAGAGGCGTATTTCGACGAGGGCGAAACCACGCTCGGCGAAGACGGCGTACGCCGCGAGCCGCTTGGCTCGCCCGTGGAATGGGTTGAGGAAGAAAGCTACTATTTCAAGCTGTCGGCTTACGGCGACAAATTGCTGGCGCTATACGAAAGCAAT
>JANPBE010000127.1:0-3599 GCA_031430295.1 Phyllobacterium sp. | reverse complement strand
GACAGACACAGTCACGAATTTCGAGCGCGAGACCATCGTGTTTGAAAAAACGCCAACCGGAAACTGGCTGGCGGTTCATGAGCATTTGTCAGCGCAGCCGCGCTAGCCGACAGTCTTTGCTGTGCAGATTGAAAACTGGCCGATACCCGCCATTTCATGATGGTGCTCGCCGGTGAGGCAGCAAAGGTTTGCGCTCATGGACACCATAATGAAGGCTGCGGCAATCGTTCCGAACACACCGCTCAGCCAGCCCTTTTTGGGAGCATCTTCAGTAGCTACGACTGGCGCGGGCGCAACGACTTCACTGAATTTTTCAAAGAAATCTCCCGCCAATTTTTTGGCGGTTCCGTCAATCAAGCGACTGCCGAGTTGCGCCAGCTTGCCGCCGATTTCGGCATTCACTGTGTAGTGCAAAATCGTCGCCTCGCCGTCCGCTTCCAGCGACACCTTCGCGCCGCCCTTGGCAAAGCCCGCCATGCCGCCGTTACCCTCGCCGGAAATTGTGTAGCCGTTCGGCGGGTCCAAATCTGACAGTGTCACCTTGCCAGAGAAGCTGGCTTTGACAGGCCCGACGCGCAACGTGACCTTGGCGTTTAACTCATTCTCGGATGTTCTTTCCACGGACTCGCAGCCGGGAATGCACTGACGCAGCACGCCAACATCGTTGAGCGCCAA
Source organism: Phyllobacterium sp. (assembly GCA_031430295.1). GTDB lineage: Bacteria > Pseudomonadota > Alphaproteobacteria > Rhizobiales > Rhizobiaceae > JANMEX01. The sequence continues at coordinate 2,924 of JANPBE010000127.1, read as the reverse complement.
GTAAACCGTTTCACGCGAGGCCTCGATGCGCTGAGAGCCGTTCATGTCCATGGGTGTATTCCTTTATACTGCGCGCTGCCCGCGACGGTTAATTTCAATCATTTCGGCCACTATCGAAAAAGCGATTTCGTCCGGCGTGATGGCCCCGATATCAAGGCCCGCCGGTGCGCGGATTTTCTCCAAAAGCGGCGGTTCGACGCCAGCGGCGATGAGATCAGCCTTCAAAGCGGCAGCCTTTTTACGCGAGCCTACAAAGGCGTAATATTTCGCGGGAACATGGATGGTGGCTTTGAGCGATGCGCTATCTCCGCGCCCTTGTGTGGCAATCACCACAAAGCCTCGTTCAGTTCCATCGGTGGGAATGGTGAAGCCGTCAATCAGGCGATCAGCCTCGGCAAATGCACCATGCTCGGCCAGCGGGGCACAAATGGTGATGAAGAAGCCCATGCGCCGCCCTATGTCCGCGAGCGCGACAGCGACGGGCGAGCCGCCACAGATGGTCAGGTTCGGGCGCGGCAGTACGGGTTCGACAAACACATCCATCGTTCCTTGGCTGGGGCACATGTTTTTGGCATAAATCACGCCGTTTCTGGTCTCGCCCGCACTGACATGCATGTCTTGCAACAAATCATCCGGCGCCACGCTGATAAGGCGCGGTTGGCCATCTGCGAGTGCTTCACGGGCGGCTTTGAGCACCGCACCGCGCGCGCAGCCGCCGCCAATCCAGCCTGCGGAGATGGTTCCGTCTGCCAAGATAACAGCCTTCGCGCCAGCCTTGGCGGCGGTCACTGATACCGTACGCACCACGGTGGCAATGGCAAAGGGTTCGCCTTTGGCTTTGGTGTCATTCACAAGGTCTAAAATATCTGCCTGTTTTGACATAATCAAATCCTCGCCAAATAGGGTTCAAGCGCTTCGAGGCTCGCCAGATTGTGGGCGGGCGCGAACAGGTCCACGTAGGGCAAAGCCGCCTTCATGCCTGCGGCCTCCGGTGCATAATCCTGCCAGCCGATCATGGGGTTGAGCCACGCAATGCGCTTGCAGCGGCGGCGCAGTGCGGCCATCTCCATGCCGAGGTTAGTGGCAGGTCCCGTGTCGTAACCATCGGAGACGATCATCACGCAGGTGCGAGAATGGATGACGCGCTTGGCGTGCCATTTGTTGAAGGTCGCCAGGCTCTCGCCGATGCGCGTGCCGCCGCCAGTGCCTTGCGCCATGATAGACATGCGCTCCATTGCACGCTGTGCATTTTTCTCACGCAGTGCAGGCGAAATATGAATGAGGCGGGTGTGAAACACGAAGGCTTCCGCCTCGCGGAAACTATCCAGCACGCCGTGCATGAAGCGCAGGAAAATCGCCGAATAGAGGCTCATGGAGCCGGACGCATCGAGCAGCATGACCAACCGCAGCGGCTTATCCTTGCGCTGGCGATGCACCAAACTTAGCGGTGTTCCACCTGTCGCGATGCTTTTGTGGATGGTGCGGCGAAGATCGAGCCGCTGACCTGTACGCCGCGCCCGCATCCGCCGTGTGAGCCGTGCGCGCATGGTTTTCGCCAATCGCTCCGCAATGGCATGGGCCTTGGCGAGCTCTTGCGGATCAGTGATATGGCGGAAATCCGTGTGTGCCAGCAATTCAGTTTGTGACGCACCTTCGCGCTTGGACTGGCCAGCCTCGGACGTATCGCTGCCCTCGCCGCGCTCGACGTTGTCAGTGTTTTGATTATCCGCAGGGCCGCGCTTGCCGGATGGTGCGTTCTGCAAACCGGCGGGGGCTTTTTGCGGCGCGCCAGAGGTGCGGGTGGCGGATTTCATGCCGCGCGCCAACCAATAGGCGTCAAATATTTCGTCAAATTTTTGCCAGTCAGATTGACGCGAGCAAAACAATGCCCGCAGCGCGGGGCGCAGCAGGGACGCGCGAGCGGCGCTCGGTCCACTTATAATTTCCAAAGCATCGCGAGTTTCGGCAAGGCCTATCACAAAGCCGTTGTCGCGCAATGTCTTCACAAAGAAGCTTAGTTTGGCCCGCGCGGATTCGCCTAGCGTGATGTCTGGATTGTTCGAAACGGCCCTGAGTGCGCTCATGTCACGCCACCTTGCCCAGCAAGCGATCTGTCACTTCGCGGCTCATGCGGGATTTGTCTTCGGCGGTCTTAATGAGACACATGAGGGTTTCGTGGATGAGTTCCGGCTCGTCGCGCAGATGCTTGATGTTGAGGCCCGCCAGCGTTGCCGCCCAGTCCAGTGTCTCGGCAACACCTGGCGCTTTGCGCAATTCTTCCTTGCGGATCATCGAAACCATCGAAGCGATTTGTAGCGCTAGCGCGGTATCAATATGCGGGATGCGCGAGAGGATAATTCTTGCCTCGCGGTCCACATCAGGAAAATCGACATAGTGATAAAGACAGCGGCGGCGCAGGGCGTCGGACAGTTCGCGCGTCCCGTTTGATGTCAAAATCACTCGGGGAATTGTGGTTGCGGTTATCGTGCCAAGCTCGGGGATTGAGACTTGAAAATCCGATAAGAGTTCCAGCAGAAACGCCTCGAATTCCTCGTCTGCACGGTCCACCTCGTCAATCAAAAGCACCGGCGCTTTTGGCTGGCGGATGGCAGCCAGCAAAGGTCGCTCGAGCAGATAGGTCTCGGAAAATATATGCTCTTCAACACCGGAAGCATCCTGCCCCTCGCGGGCTTTGATGGCGAGTAACTGGCGCTGATAGTTCCATTCATAACGCGCTGCGCTTTGGTCCAACCCCTCATAGCATTGCAGGCGGATGAGCTTGGTATCGTGCGCCAAGGCAAGTGCGCGGGCGACCTCAGTTTTGCCGACGCCTGCCTCACCTTCCAGCAGCAGCGGGCGCGACAGGCTTTCCATCAGCCACAGCGCGGTGGCGAGGTCGCGGTCGGGAATATACCCGACCGCGG
>JANPBE010000126.1:0-1271 GCA_031430295.1 Phyllobacterium sp. | reverse complement strand
GAAATTGTCGATTACCACTAAGGAAACAAAATCATGATGCCAGTTCACCCCGGCCGCACATTAAAGCGCGAATTGGCTGCGCGAGAGCTTTCGGCGAACCGACTTGCGCTTTCCTTGCGCCTGCCATCTGGGCGCATCACTGATATATTGAATGGCAAGCGCGGAATTTCGCCGGATACGGCACTGCGCCTCGCCCGTTATTTTGGTAACAGCGCGATTTTCTGGCTGAATTTGCAGACCAATTATGAGTTAGCGGTCGCCGAGCGGGAAACAGGTCAGCGCATCAACGAGGAAGTCATGCCATCAGTGGCGGCATGACAAGAAATAGCGTCGAGTACGACTGTCATTGCGTCGATTGTAGAGCGATCTGTTATAGCCTGATTTTGCCAAGCATCGTAAAAAAATGAGCGAATGTGACAAACGCAAATAGTGGAAGGGTACAAAATATCAAAGAATAGAATCCAGCGCCCATTCCTGCTGGGTCATATTTTATGACGGATATGATCTGGAGTGTTGTTAGCAGAAGCATTCCCCAAAATAGCCATTGGTTATATTTCCAGTTCTTTACACCGACTAATTTGAAGTCAACGTAAACAAAAAAAGCCAAAAGTGGTGGAAGTATGATGTACCAAATAAACATTGTGTAGCTACCGCCTTGCAATAATCTCTTCACCCGCAACCACCATGCGCACGCCCAAATCGCCCGTCTTGCGGCGCATCAGGAACCTTGGGCGTTTGACAGCGTAGCCCAGACGGCGGCGTTTGGTGTGGTTTGCATCCACTTTAACCTGTCCAATTGTGTCTTCCAGCGCGCGGGCGACGCCGTCGCTTTCGATAAGCAGCATGGGAAGGCCAAGGCTTTCGGACCATGCGCGCCAATCGGCGGCGACATCGTCCAGCGTGTCGGCCACCAGCAGTGGCACTGACAAAAGCGGGTCATTGTGCAGCAGTTCCAGCGTCACTGTTACCGCACCAGATTCATCTTCCAATGCCCGCGCGGCGACGCCTTTAAAGGCGCGTGCCGGCAGTGCTATTGTTAGCGGCAGTCCGCTTTTTGGCAATTTGCGTTTTATCACCACGCCGCGACGATCTATCGTCATCGACACATCGCCATCATCTTCACGGCTAGCGTAAGAGACGATTTGCGGCAGCCGGAACGGGTCCAGCCGCATATGTGTTCCAGCCCAAACGGGCTTCAGTGCATGGTTCATTTTTATTTCCCTGTAACTCTTGAGAGCCGGTTTTCCGGTCTTCCCATCGGGCCATTTTTG
>JANPBE010000125.1:0-7733 GCA_031430295.1 Phyllobacterium sp. | reverse complement strand
CGTAAAAACACATTGCGATCCAACAGCTTTGATCTATCAGCGCTTGAAAAAAGGACGATAAAGAGGCCGATAGAAATCAGCAGGATCACGGCTAAGATTTTTGGAGGTAAAGTCTCCTGAAATACCATCGTGCTCAGCATCAAAATCCAAATTGGCGCACTGCCGTAGGCGAGCGGATAGATTAGCCCCACCTCGCCAGCTGCGTAGGCCCTGCCGAGAACGATCCAGTAAACACAGCCCAAAACTGTTGAAATCGCCAAATAGGGCGCACTAGCGGCGTCGGGTAACCCCACGAAACATAGTGTTGGTAGCGCCACGACCGCGCCGCCAATGGCCACCATAAACGCGGCAGCCAGCGGATCTTCCTCGTTGCGCAAGCAGCAATTTAGCAAGGCAGTGGCCATCGCGCAGGCCAAAATGACTAAAATCGTCGCGGATTCCATAACTATCTACCCCGCCATCCGTGCTTTTTGCGGCTCTGGTTTGGCTTGCGGTAATGGGATGATCTCAGCCTCAATTTTCTGAGGTTGCTCCTTGAATCCTTCTGGAAATTTGCGCGTTACAAACGCGCCTGTTTCAGGGGCATATTCAAGCGTTGTTCTATAGCCTTTGAACTCGTTGATGCGGCGCATGGCATTCCCTCCGGTGGAAGGCATCGACCGGCACGACTTCGCCACGGAGCCCCGGACCGGTTCCAACAAAACTTCAATAGTTTGCAGCGTGTGCGGCAGCTAGCCTTCAGGATATTGTCACATGACAACCGAACTGCCCCTGTCGGTCATCACAACTAAAGGACTAGACACAAATTTGATGCGCCACATCATTGAGATCAATGAGTACAAGCAAAAAGATATGCCTCAACCTGTGTCTGTAATCAATTTTGGCGACGCATCGTTCCGCCGCCGGACAAATAACAGGGAGCATTAAAATGAAACAGCTGAAGACGACCGCCATTATTGCCAGTGCAATCGCCCTTGGACTGGCAATCTCAAGCTCACTTGCTGAGCCCGCCACAAGACGCAATCACGAAATAAGATATAGCCTCGCGTTAGCAAAAACGCACTGCGAGCAACGCGGGTGGCTTTACCGAGATGTTTGCACTCGCTTCGCGCCGCCAAAAAACTGCAATCCTAGTTTACATTTTGGCTGTCAAAATGAATGCGTTGAAACGCGTTTGCAGTGTGTACCCCGAGGACACAAATAATCATCGACATTAAAGCCCGCGCAGGAGGGCAACGCCGGTACTAAAAATTGACCAAGGGTCGATGTCATTTCAAGTTAGCTTGGGGCGTTCATGACGGGCAGGCTTAGTGCGCCGATGAACTTAGCCAATGCCATTTGGTTATTCACGCCAGCTTTTTCAAAAATATGGGCAAGGTGGGTGCGCACAGTATTGACGCTGACGCCTAGGGCCTGTGCGGTTTCATTTGGAGACTGGCCATCGGCGATCATCAGCGCAATGCGCGCCTCGCGAGATGTCATGCCGGACAGGGCTGAGAGCACTTCGAGCGCGGGCGGTATGCCGGAGCTTTTTGTGGTTACAAAAATCGCTGCCAGCCCCGACCCTAGCTCGCGGCGTCGCTCTGATTTGCCGAGTGGCAACACGTAGCAAACGGCGACAGAACCATCCGCGCCCGTTAATGGAATTCCATTGCCAAAGTTGCCGATGGCGGTATCGGTTTCGGTGCAGGCGCGCTCGAGTGCATCCTTCAAGCCTTTGGCATGGGACGAGGAAGATGTTGTAACTTTGTTCTGCCGGACGGTGAGGGTCTGTCCTTGTGAAAGCAGGTTTTCGGCAATTTCATTGGCATAAACAAGCCGCGCATCCTGCCCGACAATCATGACGCCAGCGCCAATCCGGTCAAGCAACTTGCGGTACAGCTGCAATTGCAGCTTGCCCTCATCCAACATACCACTAATGAGCAGTGAGCGCCGGATGTGGGGAGCCAGCAACTGGAAGGTGGCGCGCTCGCTTTCGCTGATAAGATCGCGTGAAGAATAGCTGGCTGCACCGATTGACCCTGTCATCGTCGAGCGCTTGGCCAATGTGGTGTAGCAATAATCACGTAAATCTTGCGGCTGAACCCATTGCTGATAAATTATGCTTTTGTGAAACTCAGTTTCCGGCATGAATTGCATTTGTGTAACAGAGTCATCAATGTCTAGAGCCGCCCAATGTTCTATTCCTGGTATAGTTGGCAAAAAATTCGGTAGCTGGTCTATCCAGCTTTGATCCCATGGCGACTGGAATATGCCTGGCTGGGTATTTGAACCCTCCATATACAGGCTTTGATCCATAAAATTGATGTGGACATAGGCCATGTTTAACCTATCGCGGATAGCGCTCAGGGTCGGAACCCACATGGTCGGGTCAATGGCACAGTCGTAGATTTGGCCAATCGCGCCACTCAGATCTTCACTTGAAAATATCTTCACGGCGCCTCACTTCGCGCCCCCGCAACTTATCCTAAAATACCGCCACCATATTGCAACCCTCTATTCCGCTATTTGGGAATTTTTAAAAGAAATTTCTAATTTATAAACTCTGCGCTTCCTTGGCGCGTTTGCGCTCCAGCCCGAGTCGATGTTCGCGCCAGATAATGAACAGGCCCGCACTGACGACAATCAGTGCGCCGACCAGCATTTGCATGGTCGGAACATCATCGAAAAGGTAATAGCCGATTGTGAGTGAAAGCATAAGCGAGACATATTCGAACGGCGCAATGGTGGATACATCGGCGTAGCGATAACAGGATGTCAGCAATATTTGGCCGACGCCGCCAATGAGGCCAGTGCCGATGAGAAACAGCAATTGCGTTTGGCTCGGGATAATCCAGCCGAATGGCAGGCTGACAAAGGACATCAACGCAGAAATTACAGTGAAATAAATCACAATGGTGATCGCAGGCTCTTTACCTATCAGGCGGCGGATTTGGATCATCGCGCCTGCGGCAAAGGCGGCGGAGCCGAGCATGGCAATTGCGCCGAAGCCTGCTTGATAAGACGCTGCGCTCGCATCGGTAAAGATGGTGAGGCGCGGCCATGAGACGACGATGACGCCAATGAGCCCGACGACAACCGCCGCCCAGCGGTAGGCACGAACCTGCTCTTTAAGCAGCACAGCACCCATGACAACGGTTACCAGCGGCATCGCGTAGCCAATCGCAACCGCTTCTGGTAGCGGGAGCACGGTGAGTGCATAAAAGCCGAGGCCCATCGACGTGACGCCGATCAGCCCGCGCCAGATGTGGCCGACAGGATCATTGGTTTTGAACGCTTTGAACCCGCCGCCTTTCCAGGACACCCATGCCATAACGGGGACTAACGCAAAGAAGGAGCGGAAGAATACAATTTCGCCGGACGGCACTTGGCCTGCCAGTTTTACGAATGTGTACATGGTGATGAAGCAGCATACCGCGCCGATTTTCAGCGCAATGCCAAACATCGGGCGGTGAACTTTACGGTCTGTTGTATCGGTCACTTATCTACGCTTTCGCCGCTTGGATGGTTTGCCACACATTGAGCGGCGTTGCGGGCATATCGATATGGCGAATGCCATGGGCGCGGTAAAGCGCATCGATAACGGCGTTCATAACCGCTGGCGTGGAGCCAATCGTCGCCGCCTCGCCGGCGCCTTTGATGCCTAGTGCATTGGAAGTGGACGGCACATTGCGCGTCCCAAACTTAAAGACCGGCATCTGGTCCGCGCGAGGCACGTTGTAATCCATAAACGTTGCGGTCAGCAGCTGGCCGTCCTCTGAATAGTTCACGCCCTCATAAAGCGCCTGTCCGATACCCTGAGCCAGCCCACCATGGATTTGGCCCGCCAACAGCAGCGGGTTTACCACCACGCCAAAATCATCCACGACATTGTAGTTGACGATTTTGGTCTCGCCGGTTTCCGGATCGATTTCCACTTCGCAGACATGCGTGCCATTCGGGTATGTCCCCTCCGACTGCTTAACATCGCCGATAGCGATCAAGTCTTCGGGGTCTTTGGCTGCCTTGGCGATGTCAGCAAATGAAATTTGCCGGTCCGTGCCGACAATGCGGGCAAAACCGTTTTCCACTTCGATATCTTCGACGCCCGCCTCCAATTCATCAGAGGCAATCTTGCGGATTTTAGTTTTCAGGATTTCACTGGCTTTTGACGCAGAGACACCCCCTAGCGGAATGGATCGCGAGCCGCCTGTGCCGCCGCCTTCGGACAATTCATCAGTGTCGCCTTGGCGCACTTCGATTTGGGAGAGGTCAAGATTGAGATGGTCCGACACAAATTGCGCATAGGCCGTGACGTGCCCTTGCCCGTTGGATTGTGTGCCGATGCGTAGCTCGACGATGCCGTCTTTGCGCAAGGCAACAATAGCTGGCTCGCCGCCATCGAAAGCGCAAATTTCGACATATGTCGAAAGCCCTATACCGCGCAGCTTACCGTCGGCTTTCGAGGCTTCTAGCCTCGCATCAAATGAGGACCATTCAGCCGCGACCTTGGCCTGCTGCAAATGGCCGTCAAATTCTCCAACATCGTAAGTGCGACCGGCGGGCGTCTCGTAGGGAAAGTTCGTCGGGGCGATGAAGTTTAGCGAACGTATCGCATCAGGAGCAATACCCATATCGCGGGCGCACTCATCTACCAAGCGCTCGATCATAAATGCCGCTTCCGGCCTGCCCGCGCCACGATAGGCGTCAACAGGACAGGTGTTGGTATAGACATTGTTGATGGTGACTGAGATGGCCGGAATGCCGTAAAGACCAGTGGTCATATAAAGCCCAAGCAACGGCACAAACACAGCATTTTCAGATAGATATGCGCCCATGTTGGCAATTAGATTCACGCGCATAGCCAGAAAACGGCCGTTCTCATCCATAGCCATTTCGCCAACAGCATGATTGTCGCGGCCATGAGCATCGGTGAGAAAATGCTCGGTACGTCCGCCGACCCATTTTACCGGTTGACCGAGGCGCTTTGCGGCCTCCATCACAAGTGCATATTCGCGGTAAGCAAACGCTTTGGGTCCAAACCCGCCGCCGACATCCGGCGTTATAACGCGCACCTTGTCAAGCGGTATACCAAACACATCTTCCGCCAATTTGGCGCGAATACCGTGGACGCCTTGGCTGCCTAGAGTGAGTACAAAACGGTCCTCATGCGCCCGCCATTCGGCAATTGCAGCGCGGGTTTCCATATAGTTTGAAACCAGACGATTGTTATGGAATTCAATTTTGGTGACCTTCGCGGCGCTGGCAAAGGCAGCATTAGTGGCGGTTACATCACCATGGCGGATCGTGTGGGCAAGGTTGGTTTTCAGTTCTGGCCAGACCAGCAGCGCGTCTTCTTTAAAGGCGTCTTTGCCATCCACAATCGCGTCTTCACTATCGAAATCAATATCTATCAATTCCGCCGCATCTTCCGCTTGGCGCAGTGTTTCGGCCACGATGAAAGCTATGGCATCACCTGAGTAATGTACTCGATTTTCACACAGAATCGGTATGTCCCGGCTGATGAATTCGGAACCATCATCTTTTTCGGGACGATAGGACGTGGCCAAGGGCTTAAGGTGCGCGACGTCTTTGCCCGTCAAAACGAGGCGCACGCCCGGTGCGGCGCTGGTATCCTTTGTTGATTTGATTTTGAACGAACCATTTGCGACTGGCGAGCGCAGCACAAACCCGTGCAGCACTGATTCTACCGCAATGTCATCCGTGAAGCGGCCTTTGCCGGTGATGAAGGCTTTGTCTTCTTTGCGAAGAACTGATGCACCAATGCCAAATTTAGGCGTCGAGACTGCCATTTTAATCCTGCCACTTGATTGGGAGTCCTATTTGCCACGATGCAAACAGAAAGTCGGGTCATTTTCGTTCAACGGTTCCACTTTGTAAACTGTTACACATGCACAGTTTGTTCAAGGGGCTTTATCGGTATAGACACAGTGTAAAGCGATAATTGGTGGAATTTGATATGCGTACTGATACCGGCACGACCTTTAGCCTTGAAGATTACAAGCCAACTGATCACGCGATCACCGACGTGCATCTGCTATTCCGGTTAGGCGCGACTGTAACACAGGTCACAGGCACGATGAAAATCGAGCGCCGCGCCGATGCTGCTTTGGATGCGCCACTTGTTTTGGACGGTGATGGCCTGACGCTTGTGTCGCTGGCAATCAACGGCAAGCCAGTTGCCGCAACTTCGTTTGATGCGTCATCAAGCCGTTTGACTATCCGCGATCTGCCTCGCGATTCTGCTTTCGAACTCACTATCAAAACTGAAATTAACCCGACTGCAAACAAGGCCTTGATGGGGCTGTACCGTGCTGAGAATATCTATTGCACGCAGTGCGAGTCCGAGGGTTTCCGCCGGATGATGTATTTTCATGATAGGCCAGATGTGCTCTCGGTTTATACCGTGCGTATTGAGGCCGAGCGTGCTGAGGCTCCGCTGCTGCTATCTAATGGCAATCACACTTCGTCCGGCGATTTGGGCGATGGTTGGCATTTTGCGCAGTGGCATGATCCGCACCCTAAGCCGAGCTATCTGTTTGCGCTGGTGGCTGGCGATCTGGGTGTCATCACCGATCATTTTGTTACTATGTCTGGCCGCAATGTTGAACTGCGGATTTATGTCGAGCATGGCAAAGAACCACGCGCACTGTATGCGATGGATGCGCTTATTCGCTCAATGAAATGGGATGAGGATAAGTTCGGACGCGAATATGACCTTGATCTGTTTATGATCGTCGCCGTCTCGTCATTCAACATGGGCGCGATGGAGAACAAGGGCCTTAACGTCTTTAACGACAAATATGTGCTGGCCGATTCCGACACCGCCTCCGATAGTGACTACGCCGGCATTGAGGCCGTTATCGCGCATGAATATTTTCACAATTGGACTGGCAACCGCATAACCTGTCGTGACTGGTTCCAGCTTTGCCTCAAGGAAGGACTGACAGTTTTCCGCGACCATGAATTTTCTGCCGATATGCGCTCTCGCGGCGTGAAGCGGATTGCGGAAGTGCGTGGTCTCAAAGCCAATCAATTTCCGGAAGATCAGGGCCCGCTGGCCCATCCTGTGCGCCCGCGTAAGTACAAAGTGATCAATAATTTTTATACATCCACGGTCTATGAAAAAGGCTCGGAAGTGGTGCGTATGATCCGCACTATTTTGGGTGCTAAGTTGTTCCGTCTGGGCATGGACCTCTATTTTCATCGCCATGATGGGCAAGCTGTTACCATCGAGGATTTCATTGTTTGCTTTGAGGAAGTATCTGGCAAAGACCTGTCGCAGTTTTCGCTATGGTATCATCAGGCGGGTACGCCGACGCTGATGGTGACGGCTGAATGGAACAAATCGGCGAAGACTTTCGCGCTGGATTTTGAGCAGACCATGAAGCCAACGCCCGGCGAGAGCCGCAAGAAGCTGATGCATATTCCGGTGGAATTTGGCCTTATTGGGATGGACGGTAAGCCAGTGGTGGCGACAAGCATTGAAGGCTCGGGCGTATCCGGCCCGGTCATCCACATTCGCAAGAAGCGCCAACGCATTGTATTTAATGGCATTTCAGAGCGCCCTGTGCCGTCATTGTTGCGCGGGTTTTCTGCGCCTGTGACACTAGCATTTGAGCAGAAGCCAGAGGATCGGCTATTCCTCGCCCGTCACGATAGCGATTTGTTCTCGCGCTGGCAGTCGCTGAACATGGTCGCGACGGATGCGCTGATTGAAGCCACCAATGCGG
>JANPBE010000124.1:0-2397 GCA_031430295.1 Phyllobacterium sp. | reverse complement strand
ATTAATTAATTGGTGGATACACACAATATATTGAGCCCGCATCATTGACTTTGATGCGGGTTTATTTTTGCGCGAAAACACCCTTCACGCCGATTCGTGATGAGTCTATGTTGCAGTGATTCGCGGTAATTCCGGTGGTCTAAAAAGGCTGACAAGAGAGACGTGGATGGGAGGTCTAAACTTAAGCAGGTGGGGCTTATGAGGACTGAGCGATGACCGGGTTTAACCCAAGACAAAAAGTATATGCTGGGCATACTGCGCAGTGGGGGCGATGACGTGCAGCACATGAACTCTCGTCTGATATCCAAGCGGCTACGCGCGCGGCTTTGTGCCGCCACCGTTGCTTGCGGCGCGTCCAATAGTGCGCAGGCCGCCGGCATGTCCATCATGGGCAAGGCCGTCGGCTCGCTTGAAGTCATTCAATTTTCAATGTTTTTGGGCGCCATGGGCGCTGCTATTCTGTCCGCCGTCTGGCTCATCCGCGAACGCGGGCGCATGAGCGCGGAAAACAAGGGGCTTAGCGCCCGCATTGCCGATTTGACTGCATCCGTGGAACGTGCAGATGCGCTGCTCAATAGCCGCGATGCGCGGATTGTGGTTTGGGATTCCAAATCAGAAAAGCCGGAAATTATCGGTAATATGCCGGTCAACAGCGGTGTGCCGCAGGATCGTGGACATTTTCTTGCCTTTGGCCGCTGGCTAACGCCCAATACGGCGAGCCGGTTAGACCGTTCGATTTCGACATTGCGCGAGCGCGGCACGGCGTTTGAACTGGCGTGCGAGACCATCACAGGTCAGCAGCTTGAGGTGCAAGGTCGGCGCACCGGAACAGCATCATTTGTTCGCTTTATGGGACTGACTGAGCTGCAATCGGAAAACGCCCGACTTAAGCGTGATACCCAAGAGCTGACCGATGCGAATGGATTATTTGGTGCACTGCTCGAAAGCCTGCCCTTCCCAATTTGGCGGCGGGAAACATCAGGTGGTGTGCAATGGGCTAACCGCGCGTTTCAAAACCTTGTTGCTAAAGACAGCAAAGCCTTAGCGTTCCGCGCGACAGGCGAGCCCTTGCCGGAATTATTTGGAACGCAAGCACGCGAACTCATTGAGCGAAAGCGGCTTGGGGACGGCAAATTCGCGGACCAAGTAGCCACTGTTGTGGATGGCGAGCGCAAAGTTTTTGAAGTAATGGACGTTGCAACCACGATGGGTTCAGTCGGGTTTGCGCGCGATATCAGCGATATGGATGCGATGCGCGAGGAGTTTGAACGCACGCTGCGCAGCCAGGCCGATACGCTCAACCAGCTGACCACCGCTGTGGCTATTTTCGACAATTCACAAAAGCTGCGCTCATTTAACAGCGCGTTCCAGAAATTGTGGGACTTAGACATACCTTTCCTTGAAGGCGTGCCTACCCACGGGTTACTGCTGGACCGGTTGCGCACCGATGGGAAACTGCCCGAGCAGCCGGATTGGAAGCGCTGGCGCGAACAAGCACTGGCGGCTTACCGCGCCCCTGAATCCATAGAAGATTGGTGGCATCTGCCAGACGGGCGCACATTGCGTGTGCTTGCAAATCCGCAGCCCAAGGGCGGCGCGATTTGGGTTTTCGAGAACATGACTGAAAAGTTTGATTTGGAAAGCCGCTACAATGCCCTGATGAAAATCCAAGGGGAGACCTTGGATAATCTTGCGGAAGGCGTTGCTGTGTTTGGCTCGGATGGAAAAGTCCGCCTGTCCAATCCTGCATTTGCCGCGCTCTGGTCATTGCCGCGCGAGCTTGCCAAAGAAGGCGTTCATATTTCCGCAATTCGCGCCTCCTGCAAAGATATGGCCCCGAACAGGGAATGGGATGTATTCGTTGGCAGCGCAACCGGGTTTGACGATGCCCGCGATGGACGCTCCGGCCACATTGAATTGAACTCAGGCAGCGTACTGGCGTTTACACAAGTTCCGCTCCCCAAGGGCCAGACAATGCTAACCTTTGTGGATGTCACTGACACGGTAAATGTCGAACGGGCACTGAAAGACAAAAACGACGCGTTGCAGCGTGCCGACACGCTGAAAAATGACTTTATCCAGCATGTTTCCTACGAATTGCGCTCGCCGCAGACCAATATCATTGGCTTTACCGAATTGTTGCAACTGCCATCAACAGGTGCGCTGACAGAGCGGCAGGGCGATTATTTAGATCATATTGCCACGTCCTCATCTGTCTTGCTGACGACCGTCAATGATATCCTTGACCTTGCCACCGTGGACGCCGGCATTATGGAGCTGGATATTGGTGAGGTGGATTTGGGGTCATTGTTCGCCGATGTGGCGCAGATGACCAAGGACCGGTTTGCCGAGGGCAATATAAAGCTCAAAGTCACAACGAGCTTAGAAGCCAGCGTG
>JANPBE010000123.1:0-2146 GCA_031430295.1 Phyllobacterium sp. | reverse complement strand
TAACAGGCGAGCTTGATGTGCCCGCTGTGGCAGATACGCCGCTGTTTCGCCGCATCATGATTCACGCCATTCAAGTGCGCCAACACTAATGTCAACATTTGCAAAACTAGGACTGAAGGCTGACATCAGCGATACGACCATTGATAATGTGCCGGATGGATATGAGGCTTTTGCACTTGCGCGTATTGCGGAAGAAGCCGCTCCCAAGGGACCACTGATCCATGTTGTGCGTGACGGACAGCGGCTACATGACCTCGAACAGATATTGAAATTTGTGGCTCCGGAAATTCCCGTGCTGACGTTCCCTGGTTGGGACTGTCTGCCCTATGATCGCGTCTCTCCAAGCTCGGATATTGCCGCGCGGCGTCTGGCGGCACTGTCGTCACTGATTGCGCTAAAAGCCAATCCACACCGCTGTATCATCCTCACCACTGCCAATGCCATTTCGCAGCGCGTGCCGCCGCGCAGCGTTATTTCCAGTCAATTTTTTGTCGCGCAGCCTGGCAACCGCATTGATATGAATGAGTTGGCGCGGCGCTTAGAACACAATGGTTTTGACCGCGTGCCGACTGTGCGCGAAGTTGGCGAATATGCCGTGCGCGGCGGTATTTTGGATGTGTTTGCGCCGGGTGCTCCAGAACCCCTCCGCCTCGATTTTTTCGGTGATACTCTGGAAAGCATCCGCGCATTTGATGCCGCGACCCAGCGCACCACGGGCACGCGCAAGCTCTTTGAACTTGGGCCGATGAGCGAAGTTGCACTGACGACTGAAACCGTCAGCCGCTTCCGCTCGCGCTATGTTTTGACGTTTGGCGCGGCACGACGGGATGATGCGCTCTATGCTGCGGTTTCAGAAAGTCGTCGCTTCGCTGGTATGGAACACTGGCTGCCGCTCTATTACGACAAGCTTGAAACGCTGTTTGACTATGTGCCGAATGCGCCTGTGGTTTACGAGCATCTGGTGAAAGAAGCGATTGGCGAGCGCTATGCGCTGATCCTCGATCATTATGGTTCGCGTAAGCGCCAGAGCGAGGAAAAGAGCGGCGGCGGCGAGAGCCTGCCTTATATGCCGGTAGCGCCGGACTTGCTCTATATGGACAGCGAAGCTGTTGAACACGCAGGCGCGGGCAGGGCGCATTTCCACCTTTCAGCATTCCACACGCCTCCAACTGCCCGTACACTGATTATTGACGCTGGCGGCACCAAGGGCCGCTCGTTCTCTACTGAGAGGCAGGATAACGCCTCCAGCGTTTTCGATGCCGCAGTCAGCCATATTGGCGATATTCGAAAAGCGGGACGCAAGGTGCTCATCACCGCTTGGTCAGAAGGTTCGCTGGATAGGCTTTTGCAAGTGCTCACTGAGCATGGCTTGGGCAAGATTGAGTCCGTCACTGATTTGCGCACTGTCAAAGCACTGTCGCGGGATAAGGTAACGGCTGCTGTTCTGCCCATCGAGGGCGGATTTGAGACGGACGATCTCGTCGCGGTCACTGAACAGGATATTCTGGGTGACCGGCTGATCCGGCGCTCTAAGCGTGGCAAAAAGAACAGCGATATTATCACCGAGGCCAATGGGCTGGCGGCTGGCGATATTGTCGTTCACGTCGATCACGGCATTGGGCGCTTTATTGGCTTGAAGACCATCGAAGTGATGGGCGCTCCGCATGATTGTCTGGAACTGCGCTATGCGGACGAGAGCCGGCTGTTTCTGCCTGTTGAAAATATCGAGCTTTTATCACGCTATGGCTCTGAAGGTTCCGAGGCAACGCTGGATAGACTTGGCGGCGGCGCGTGGCAGGCGCGCAAGGCAAAGCTCAAGAAGCGTTTGCTCGATATGGCAGGCCAACTTATTGCCATCGCGGCGCAACGCGCCATGCGCGGCGCACCAGTGCTGTTGCCGCCCGAGGGAATCTATGGCGAGTTTGTCGCGCGTTTCCCTTATGAGGAAACTGAGGATCAACAGACATCTATTGAAGCGGTCATTGATGACCTCTCACTTGGCCGCCCGATGGACCGCTTGGTCTGCGGCGACGTGGGTTTCGGCAAGACCGAGGTGGCCATTCGCGCGGCCTTCATTGCAGCGCTAAACGGCTTGCAGGTGGCCGTTGTTGTGCCAACGACGCTTCTTGCTCGCCAACATTTCAAA
>JANPBE010000122.1:0-1314 GCA_031430295.1 Phyllobacterium sp. | reverse complement strand
AAATGCGTCGGCTCTGCCGGATTGTGCGCCTCTTCAGCCATCACAAAACCAGTGCTCATTGTGAGCGCGACGGCAACACCAGTGAGGATTTTTTTCATGTGTGTAACCCTTTTCATCACGCTGGCAGCGCCGTCATTTTGTTCTTTTCCAACACAGCTTCGGTGATCGAATTTGGCAAGCGCTTTGGTGTCTCGATGAGGCCAAGCACCGGCAAAACGACCAGGAAGAAGGCGAAGTAGAAGATCGTGCCTATCAGTGACATCATCGGGTAGATGCCCTCCGCTGGGCGCGAGCCGAGCCATCCAAGCATGACCGCGTTAATTACGAACAGCCAAAAGAACAGCTTATACCAAGGACGGTACACAGCGGAACGCACCTTTGATGTATCGAGCCACGGCAGAATAAAAAGCATCACAATCGAGCCAAACATCGCCAAAACGCCACCGAGCTTTGAATCAATCGGTCCAATGTCGAAGGTTATCGCGCGCAAAATTGCGTAGAATGGCAGGAAATACCACTCCGGCACAATGTGCGCAGGGGTCTTCAAAGCATCGGCCTCAATGTAATTGTCAGGGTGGCCAAGGAAGTTAGGCATATAAAATACAAAGTAGAGGTACACTGCCAAGAACACGATGAGCGCGAACGCGTCTTTCACCGTTGCGTAAGGCGTAAAGGCAACAGTGTCTGTCTTCGACTTCACTTCAATGCCCGTCGGGTTAGTCTGACCGGAAACGTGCAAGGCCCAGACGTGCAGTATAACCACACCGGCTATCATGAACGGCAGCAAATAATGCAGCGAGAAGAAGCGGTTCAGAGTTGGATTATCCACCGCAAAACCACCAAGCAATAGCTGCTGCACCCACTCACCAACAATCGGGAATGCGGTGAAGAAGTTGGTAATAACCGTAGCGCCCCAGAATGACATCTGGCCCCAAGGCAAAACATAGCCCATGAACGCGGTTGCCATCATCAACAGGAATATCACACAGCCCAAAATCCAGAGCAATTCGCGTGGCTCTTTGTAAGAACCATAATACATGCCACGGAAAATATGGATGTAAACGGCAACGAAAAAGAACGATGCGCCGTTGGAATGCAGATAGCGCAACAGCCAGCCATGGTTCACATCGCGCACGATAGTTTCAACAGAATTGAAGGCTTGGGCCGTGGAGGATGCATAATGCATCGCCAAAACTACGCCAGTGAGTATCTGGATCACCAGCATAATCGCCAAAATGCCGCCGAAGGCATAAGCATAATTCAAATTGCGCGGCACTGGATAGGACACGAACGAGTCATGCATCAAGCGTGGCA
>JANPBE010000121.1:0-1880 GCA_031430295.1 Phyllobacterium sp. | reverse complement strand
TGTCCTTCACGCCTGCGTCTTTTGCCAGTTCTTCGCGCGGGAACAGCGAGAGCATGATACCGTTTAGCTCAAAAAACGCCACACCTTCGTTGGGTATCGGCAGTGGCGACCAGCCGAGATCGGCGTAGAATTTTTTGGCGCGGGCAAGGTCGTGAACGCCGAGCGTGACGAGCGAAAGTGTGGGTGAAAGTGCCATGGCTAAATCCCTGCAAGAAACTGCGTGTTCATATAATGTTCCGTGCCAATTTGTGTCAAGTTGCATCGCGTTCACGAATGTCGCAAGTTGCTATCCAAGATTCGGAACGAGCGAAAAATGTCCAATATTTTAGAACCTGTAATGACCGTTGGCCAGCTTATGGCGCTACTTGCCGATACTTTTCCGCAAGCTTTTGCACCGCCCTCACCTTTCACCGTGACGGAAGTATTCCCCTCCGGCGCGGTATTGCGGCTTGATCCGGACAATAGCCATTTGCGCCACGGCGGCACGGTTTCGGGGCCGACAATGTTCGCACTGGCGGATATTGCCGGCTATGTGGCGATATTGGCACATGTCGGTCCGGCAACAGCGACGGTAAGCACCAATGTGAATATCAATTTCTTGCGCAAGCCTGCCTTAAAGCCGCTACAGGCGCGGGCGACCATATTGAAATTGGGGCGGCAACTGGTGGTGACGGATATTTTGATATCGTCGGTGGAGGATGGCGAGATTCTGGCTCATGCGACGGCGACCTACTCGATGCCGCCTAAGAAATAGCGATTTTGCCTGCATATGCGCTCTAAATATTGCGGTAAAATATTACCACACAATTAACTTGTTGAATTACATAGATAATTTATTGACTGATACTAGCCACTGCGTTTGACATGACGTGTCTTTTCGGGCTATTGCCCCGTCACGAATGGATTTATGCCGCTCGTACCCGTTGGGCTGAACAATTTCATCACAACATAAGCAACAAAAAACGCCGCATATCATTGCGGATTGAACTTTTAGGAATACTCAAATGTCCACTTTTACCCAAAAGCCGGCAGATGTCGTAAAGCAATGGATTCTGATCGATGCAACGGATCTCGTTGTCGGTCGTCTTGCGACAATCGTAGCTATGCGCCTTCGCGGCAAGCATAAGGCAACTTTCACACCGCACGTTGACGATGGCGACAATGTTATCATCATCAATGCTGACAAGGTGGCCTTCACCGGCAAGAAGCGCGAAGACAAGATTTATTACTGGCACACAGGCTGGATCGGCGGCATCAAGGAACGTACTGCAAAGCAGATCCTCGAAGGCCGTTTTCCAGAACGCGTTATTGAAAAGGCGATTGAGCGCATGGTTCCCCGTGGACCGCTTGGCCGCCGCCAGATGAAGAACCTCAAGGTTTATGCAGGCGCTGCGCACCCGCATGAAGCCCAACAGCCAGTCACATTTGATGTGGCTTCCCTCAACCGCAAGAATACGAAGGCTGCATAATGGCTGATCTCTCTTCACTTTCAGAACTCGGCACTGTTGCCGCCTCCACGCAGGCTGCTCCTCCGGTTCACGTTCAAAAGCTCGACGCGCAAGGCCGCGCCTATGCGACAGGCAAGCGTAAGAACGCGATTGCTCGCGTTTGGGTAAAGCCAGGCACCGGCAAGATGACAGTAAACGGCAAAGAATATGCTGCTTACTTCGCTCGTCCTGTTTTGCAGATGCTTTTGTTGCAGCCAGTTGTTGCGACAAACCGCGTTGGCCAGTTTGACGTTGTTGCCACTGTTGTTGGCGGCGGTCTTTCCGGTCAAGCCGGTGCGGTTCGCCACGGCGTATCCAAGGCCCTCACCTATTATGAGCCAGGCTTGCGCCCGGTTCTTAAAAAGGGCGGCTTCCTGACACGCGACTCGCGCG
>JANPBE010000120.1:0-3361 GCA_031430295.1 Phyllobacterium sp. | reverse complement strand
ACCGCTAAAGTTTGGCGAGGGCATGCTCCCGCTGGATTGCCCATATCTTGTTCCTACAGCACCAATTTGAACAATTGCCATTTTCATCTCCTCTTGAAAAAGTTGCACAAACAGTATGCGCTTTTTGATTGCATCTCAACCTTCTACTTAAGAAATGCTTAATATATAAAATTGTAACAAAGGGCTATAACTTTTGTACTTTCAAAACAAACAAAAACGGCTCACACTTACCTCCGTTCATATTCAAATGACTACTGTTACAGGGGGTAACTCACATGAAAAAAACTATTCTCGTCGCAGCGCTTTTGCTTTCCGTAGGCACGATTGCTGCCAAGGCCGAGGTCATCGATTTGGCTACGGTCAAATGCTCTGATTTGGGAACTATGTCAGCCGAAGACAGCGGATTCTTCTTCACTTGGATTCATGGGTATTTCGGCGGGCAAGCGGGCGATACGACGATGGACATTGACTCGATGGAGGCCGCTGGCAAAGCCATTGGTGAATATTGCGCGGCTAACCCTGATGTTGGCGTTTTGGCGGCTGTTAAGCAGCTATCCTCGCAGTAATTCCAGTTTGATAACGAAAAAGCCGGAGCTTTCGCCCCGGCTTTTTTGATTCATTTCAATGCGTTAGAGCGCTGGGCTCTAAGCTAGATTCAACCAACAACTTCTGTGCCGGAAAACCAGTAGGCGATTTCTTGTGCGGCTGTTTCCGGCGCATCGGAACCGTGCACGGAGTTTTCGCCGATTGAAAGCGCGTGAACCTTACGGATTGTGCCTTCGTCTGCGTTTGCCGGGTTTGTTGCGCCCATAATTTCGCGGTTCTTGGCAATGGCGTTTTCGCCTTCCAAAACCTGAACGATTGTTGGCGCAGACGACATGAATTCAGTCAATTCGCCAAAGAAAGGACGGGCAGAATGTACTGCGTAGAAGCCTTCAGCTTCGCGCAAGCTCATCCATACGCGCTTTGATGCGACAACGCGCAAGCCAGCATCTTCGAGCATTTTGGTAATCGCACCAGTGAGGTTACGACGCGTAGCATCAGGCTTAATCATAGAGAATGTGCGTTCAATCACCATTTTAATCTTCCTATCTTATCATGGGAGGTGGCGCTCTATAGACGGGCTCCATGACAATGTGAAGTGGCGACAAGCGATATTGTGCGGTTACTGGGCCGCGCAATCAAATGTGGTCAGCTTCCACGACTTATCTTTGGGATAAATGTCGGCAATTTTCCATTCGCCATCCACTTTTTCCATTTCCCAGTCAATTTCTTTGTCTTCTGTATCCTCTTTGAACAGCTTGAAGGTGGCAACCACCGTGGCCTGATCGCCAGCTAGCGCTTCGGTGATGTTCAGTGACTTTTTCAAAACGTCTTCGTCAAAATCCTGCCCGTCAACCGACATCATGAAATCAATGCACGCGCCATCGTTAGAGGGATCATTGGAAAGCTTCATCACTTCATTGGCTTTACCGGTATATTTGTTGACATTTTCGGCACCAAGTTCTGAGCCGGGGTCTGAATAAAACGGCGTCACAACGTCCATCGGTTGGCCCGCGAAAGCGATGCCCGAAACGAGCGAAAGTGCGAGAGATAGGATAATGCGCTTCATTTAATTGCCTTGCTTTTTCAATGAGTAAACATGGTCTTCTGACGGGAAGTTACGAGATTTTACATCCGCTGCATAGGCGGCCACTGCCGCCTCAATAGCATCGCCGACAGCGCCGTACTTTTTCACAAATTTAGGTACGCGCGGGTTAAGGCCCAGCATATCTTCCAGCACTAAAATCTGGCCGTCGCACTCTTTGGATGCGCCTATGCCAATAGTGGGGATGGCAATTTCGCGGGTAATTTCTACGGCCAGCGGCTCGACAATGCCTTCCAAGACACAAGCAAAAGCCCCGGCCTCTGTCACAGCGCGGGCGTCTTCTTTGATGATGGGCCAATGGGCCATATCGCGCCCTTGCGTCTTAAATCCGCCCATCGTGTTGATCGCTTGTGGGGTGAGCCCGATGTGCGCCATAACCGGAATGCCGCGCTCTGAGAGGAACCTAATCGTCTCCGCCATGCGCTTGCCGCCCTCAAGTTTCACTGCGCCACAGGCAGTTTCCTTCATGATTTTAGCCGCATTACGAAACGCTTCGGATGGGCTTTCCTCATAGGTGCCAAATGGCATGTCCACCACAACTAACGCCTGTTTGGACCCGCGCACCACGGCGCGACCGTGCATAATCATCAAATCCAGCGGCACGCCGATGGTCGAATCCATGCCGTGCATCACCATGCCCAGACTATCGCCAACGAGGATAAACTCAGCGTGGCGGTCCACAATCGCGGCTGTATGCGAGTGATAGGCGGTCAGCGAGACAATCGGCACACCGCCTTTGCGGGCGCGAATATCGGGGGCAGTCAGGCGGCGGGTGGTTGGTTCTATGCTCATAGACCGATATTCCTCATTAGAGTTGCGGCCAATCTAAGGCGCATAGACGCGGTTGTCTATGAGACGAACGGCGCCAAATTTGACGGACAGAAGCACCACTATTGGCTTGTCAAAATTGCCTGAAATCTTGGTCAGGCTTGCGGCGTCGCGTACATCGACGGTTTCGATGAGACCGTGTGGTTGCGACTTCAAAGTGTTGATAACAGCGCGCTTTAACGTTGCAACATTGCGCTCGCCTGTCGCAATCACCCTGCCCGCCTCGGACAGAGATTTTGATAGGATGACGCTGGCAATACGATCTTCCGGCGTGAGACGCACGTTACGGGAGGAGAACGCCAAGCCATCCGGCTCACGCACTGTGGGTACGGCAACGATGGTCAGCGGCTGGTTCAAATCTGCGACCATGTGCTTGATAACAGCTACCTGCTGAAAGTCTTTCTCACCGAAAAAAGCCTTGTCGGGCGAAGCAATATTGAACAGTTTGATGCAAACGGTAGCCACGCCGCGAAAGTGGCCGGGGCGCAGTTTGCCCATCAGTACTTTGGAAAGTTTTGTAGTTTCGACGATAGTTTCTTCGCCTCCGGGATACATTTCCTTCACATCCGGCGTGAAAACATAGTCCGCACCTTGCGCTTTCAGCATCGCCAAATCGTGGTCTAAATCACGGGGATAGGTGGATAAATCTTCGTTGGCGGCGAATTGGGTTGGGTTGACGAAGATGGTGACAACCGTGACATTGCATTGATTTTTCGAGGTTTTTACCAGTTCCATGTGGCCGATGTGCAAGTAGCCCATGGTAGGCACAAGGCCGATGGTTTTGCCCGCACGGCGCAGCGGCAGCAGCGCATTACGGAGCTCGGCTATGGTTTTGTAGACCTGCATTTACTTCACCTCAACATCCAGCCCGACATCCAAAGTGGG